>JAJCYL010000487.1 GCA_029262955.1 Cytophagales bacterium
TTAATACCGCTCTATGCCTGTTGGCCTGGAGGTATTCGACTGCAGGAATGAATCGGCTTTGACGCAATGAATTAGCTCTGGACCTTCCATCTTGTTGAACCATGATACTATCTTTTCTTGCTAGCACAAGGTCATCGAAGAATGCTCCAGCTTCTGCTCTTAAAATAATATCAAATACATTGTAAGGGATATTCTTTGGGAGTTCAACAGCCTTGAGTCTAAGTCCCAGAGCGCGAAGGACATCCAATGTTTTGTCGTTATTTACTCCGTTGTCCGAGGTATCACTTTCAAACTGATCGACCAGATAGCCTACGTTTAACAGGGACAGATCGATATCAGATTGAAAATTGAAAGCGACATCACGAGTTGTTCTATCCCGTTGATCTTTTCCCCTTATTGCATCGAAAACAATTGCACAGTCCAGCGCACTTCGACATAAAGGTCCGGGTTTGTCCATGGTCCATGATAAAGGCATCCCGCCATATCGACTTACCGTTCCATATGTCGGTCTTAGACCGCTAACTCCGTTCCTGGTTGATGGAGAAACAATTGAACCAAGTGTTTCAGTACCAATTGAGAATGCCACCAGACCGGCTGCAGTAGATGACCCTGATCCCGCTGATGAGCCACTTGCTCCTTGCTCCAGATCCCAGGGGTTTTTGGTTTTACCCCCAAACCAAACATCTCCTCTAGCCAGAGCCCCGGATGTCAATTTAGCAACGAGTACGGCACCGGCTTCTTCTAGTTTTTTGACAATGGTTGCGTTGTAATCAAGCACTTGATCTTTATAGGGTGTAGCACCCCAAGTTGTCTTATAACCTTTAACTGCAAAGAGATCTTTTATGCCATAGGGAATCCCATGTAATGGACCACGATAATTGCCAGCCGCAATTTCTCGATCTGCTTTTTGGGCTTGCTTCACTGCAAGATCCTCCGTCAATGAAATGACAGCTTTCAATTTCGGATCATATTTCTTAATCCTTTCGATATAGAATCGGGTAAGAGCTTCAGAAGTAATTTTTTTGTTTTTGATAAGGTTGGCGAGTTGCGCAACGGTAAAAAAGGCCAGATCGTTGGGGTTGGCAGGTAGAGAAACGTTTTCGGGTAGTTTCCAGTTGATCTGTTTTTGCTCTTGATTTAGTTCGAAGCCATTTGGCAGTGGATCAAAGTACAACGGAGGGACAATGTCATTATGAAGATTGCTACTATAAGCTCGCATTGAGTCATACCCTTTCAGGTTCCGTTCCAAATAGGTCAGAAGCGTATCTATTTCACGATCAGTATAACTGACGCCAATCAATTTTTGTGCACTTTGGACATCAGCCAGGTTTAACCTGCCCTCCTTAATACCCAATGAAAACCCTGTAATGAGGGCCACAAGTGCAATCCCAATAATCTTTGCGGTACTTTTCATCTCTAAGATTTAAAGAACAAAAGGTAGTACCTATTTTACCATATAAATGTTCCTTTTATACAAGTGGGCACTAACTTCGCGTCCGGAGAAAAGTAGAATGAAGATTGGATAAAAGAAGACTCATCCCGGTTGTTTTTGGAATCGTACTCTTTTTGATATGGAGGTATCAACAAGATAATCGCTTGTCAAATTACGCTGACTTGAGAGGAAAAACGATGGGACCAATCGACTATAATGTCAAGTATTTGGATGGTCAAAAGCGTAATTTCCAGGCATCTATTGATTCACTCCTGACCGATTTTAACCAATCTATGTCTACTTATATTGATGATTCCGAAATTAGTCGTTTTAACCGGGCGGATGATTTTCGGTATACCAGTCCTTATTTCTACCCGGTGTTGGAATTAAGCAGGGAAGTTTTTGCAATCACATCGGGTGCATTTGATCCAACAATTGCACCATTAGTAAATGCCTGGGGGTTTGGCCCCAAAAAGAATAGATCAATGGACAGCCTGGATGTTGACTCGCTGAAGAACCTGGTTGGTTTTGAAAAAATCTCATTTGATACAAAAGGAGTAACCAAAACGGATAATGTCCAACTGGATTTTAGCGGGATAGCCAAAGGTTATGCTGTTGATATTGTAAGCGATTACCTGGAACTCAATGGAATCGGGGATTATATGGTGGAAATTGGAGGGGAAGTAAAATGTAGTGGTCGTAATCCTGAAGGGAAGGCCTGGAGAATAGGTATTGAAGATCCAACCCTTTCCTATGAAGAGCGGGATCTATTTGCCAATGCCATTATCGAGTATGGAGCTCTTGCTACTTCAGGTAATTATCGCAATTATTACGAAAAGGATGGTAAAAAATATGCGCACACTATTAGCCCATTTACGGGCTATCCGGTAGCGCATTCTTTACTAAGCGTTTCGGTATTTAGCAAAAACTGCATGAAAGCAGACGCGTTGGCAACAGGGTTTATGGTTCTTGGATTTGAGAAATCACTGGAGTTAGTCAATCAAATGGATTCCGTGGAAGCTTTTTTTATCTATGCAGATAGTGCAGGACAATTGCAATCTCTGGCTACAGAAGGGGTGAAGGACAGAATCAGAGGAAAATCTTAATGCAGGTTATGTTTTCAAGCATTGCATCGCTTTTTGTAGTAACCTTCCTTTCCGGATTGGTTGTTTACCTGGTTCCGAAGTGGAAAGGGGAGCAATTCAATATGGCGTTGATATTTTCCGGAGCCTATTTATTTGGTATTACACTCATCCATATACTCCCTGAATTATTCAATGGGGAAGGCTCCAGGGAATTGGTTGGGTCGATGATTCTGATCGGATTCTTTGTCCAGATATTTTTGGAATATTTTACTTCTGGGGTCGAACATGGTCATGTGCATTCTCACGATCATTCTATGAGTCATACCATGGCTGCTAGTATTTCGATGCTTGTTGCACTATGTTTTCATGCTTTTATGGAAGGGTCATTGCTAGCTCACCCAAGTACAATTCACGAACATCATCAATCAAATGCCCTGTTGATTGGAATTTTGTTGCATAAAATTCCGGCAGCTTTTGCACTGATGTCGATAGTTACCTGTCATTTCAAATCAAAGGTGAAACCGTTGTTGTTTCTGGGCATTTTTGCTTTGTCTTCGCCTTTGGGCCTTTTGGTGAGCGATCAGGTTGCTCATCAGAATTTAATACCCGAGACTGGATTCGTCATCCTGTTTGCGTTTGTAAGCGGGAGTTTTTTAAAAATATCAACAACCATATTTTTTGAAAGTAACCCTGAGCATCAACTTAGTTTGAAAAAGATACTGATTAGCTCTTTGGCTGCGGGTCTGGCAATAATTGCAGAGAACTTGTTCTAAGTCGGAACCAACGTAGGCGAACTTTTTCACTTAAATTGCATTTATTTTCAGATAGCGTGAGAAGTATTTCTTACATCATTGGAATAATGGCTGTGCTCGTTTTAACTACCGGCACCTTAGTGGCTCAGGAAGAGGTTGAATTCAAAGGTCAAATTCTGGGAGTAAGTGACTCATTGCCTGTTCCGTTTGTAAATATCTACACTGAAGGCTATGAAAAGTTTGCCTCATCTAGTCCTGGAGGTTATTTCAGTATTCACATCTCACAAAATGACACCTTAAACTTTTCGGCTGTAGGTTTTAGACCCAAAAAACTAATTGTTTATCCCATTACTGGTATTGAGCACAGGATCTACCTCAGTCAGGTTACCTACGAATTGCCTGGTTTGACCATTTACGGGAAAAATCCGATGGAAGGCTTTTTTGCGCATGACCGATTATATAATCCAAACACTGAAAGGACATTTGACCAGAAGTTTCCGAAACCATCTATCGGAATTACTCCGGGTGGTGCTGCAGTTACAGGGCTATTCACTGCACTGGCTAATCAGTTTAATTCCGAATACCAGCAGCTCAAGAAATTGAGAGAAATAAAAAAAGACGAATACCCCTATTTCAGAAGATTGGAGTTGGTTTACGTAAGATTAACCCCCGAATATGTTACTCAAAACACCTCATTGCGGCGGGAGGAAGTACAAGCTTTCTTAGATTTTTGGAAGCCCGGACTTGCTTTTATGGAAGAGGCAAACGATTATCAACTACTTACAGCGGTACAAGAACAAGAAAAGAAATACATCAAACAAATAAAGGCAAACAACAGAGATCAGGGAGTTGTATCTACCATCGAATTGCGCAAACTACTTGATAATTACAAAGGGAATTAGTGTCACTCATGAGTTATCTGTTTGCAATAGACCAACTCGATAACTATTATTGAGGCCTTTTGACACAACTTGAACATTTTCGATGAGTTTTCTTGAACAACTGGCAATTGATGCCGCCAATTTTATTTGGGGAACCCCGCTATTGATTCTATTGATGGGGGGTGGCTTCTTTTTCATGGTGTACTCAAGGTTTATGCCGTACAAATATTTTGGTCACGCCATTGCCATATTACGTGGAAAATATCATGACGATAGTGATCCCGGAGAAATCAGTCAATTTCAAGCTTTATCTGGCGCATTGGCTGCAACTGTGGGCATGGGAAATATTAGTGGTGTAGCTGTGGCTATTGCAACCGGTGGACCAGGGGCTGTTTTTTGGATGTCAGTCAGTGCACTGGTTGGCATTGCAACAAAGTTCTTTACCTGCACCTTGGCAGTGATGTATAGAGGTAAGGACTCTGAAGGTAATATTCAGGGAGGGCCAATGTATGTGATCGTTGAAGGCCTGGGGAAAAAATGGAAACCACTTGCAGTGTTCTTTTGT
>JAJCYL010000488.1 GCA_029262955.1 Cytophagales bacterium
CAATTTTTTTACCTGCATGGTCAGGTTAGGTTGAGACACAAAACAATGCTCGGCAGCAGTCACATAATGCCTGTGTTCATCCAAAGCAACTATATATTCAAACTGTTGTAATGTCATAACTTTTAGTTATACAATTATAATAATTATTGATTTGAATAATGAGAAATATTGTCGGAACTTTAATGGAAGTTTACTCGAATCACTAAAAAAATCTATAAAATGGAAAATGGCAATCACAACGGGGAAGGCAAGTGCCCCGTGATGCACGGGGATATAATCAAAGTCGCTAGCAATGGCACATCAAACCGAGACTGGTGGCCCAATCAGTTGAATTTGAACATACTCCGTCAGCACTCCTCACTCTCCAATCCGATGGGTGAAGACTTTAACTATGCCGAGGAGTTTAAGTCCCTAGACTTACCTGCCGTAAAGAAAGACCTCGTTGAGTTGATGACTGACTCTCAAGACTGGTGGCCAGCTGATTACGGTCACTATGGTGGGCTGTTCATCCGTATGGCATGGCATAGTGCCGGCACCTATCGTACCGCTGATGGTCGGGCTGGTGGAAGCACCGGAAATCAAAGATTTGCCCCATTAAATAGCTGGCCTGATAATGGCAACCTTGACAAAGCCCGTTTATTGCTCTGGCCAATTAAGCAGAAGTATGGTAAGAAAATTTCCTGGGCTGATTTAATGATCCTTGCCGGAAACTGTGCCCTTGAATCAATGGGATTTGAGACTTTCGGTTTTGCCGGAGGCCGTGAAGATGTTTGGGAAGTTGAACAAGATATCTACTGGGGTGCAGAAACCGAGTGGATGGGAGACAAGAGATACACAGGAGATAGAGAACTTGAGAATCCACTTGCTGCAGTGCAGATGGGACTGATCTATGTTAACCCTGAAGGCCCTAATGCAAACCCTGACCCTCTTGCATCCGGTCGAGACATCAGAGATACTTTTGACAGAATGGCCATGAATGATGAGGAAACTGTTGCCTTAGTAGCGGGTGGTCACACATTTGGAAAGGCACACGGCGCTGCTGATCCAGGAAAATATGTAGGCAGAGAGCCTGCTGGAGCTGGTATTGAGGAGCAGAACCTAGGTTGGAAAAACACTTACGGAAGTGGTGTTGGTGGTGATGCCATTACCAGTGGCATAGAGGGAGCCTGGACGCCAACTCCAACTGAGTGGAACAACGAATATTTTGAGGTATTACTCGGCTACGAATGGGAATTAACCAAGAGCCCAGCGGGCGCACATCAGTGGAGACCAACAGATGCTTCTAACCCTAAAAAAGTGGCAGCTGCTCATGATTCATCGAAGACTGAAGATTTGATGATGACCACAGCAGACATGGCGATGAAATTAGATCCAATATATGGTCCAATCTCAAAACGATTTTATGAAAACCCTGCTGAGTTTGCAGATGCCTTTGCTCGTGCCTGGTTTAAGTTAACACACCGTGATATGGGTCCTCGTGAACTCTATATTGGTTCAGAAGTGCCTGAGGAAGTGATGATTTGGCAAGATCCCATCCCAGCGGTAACACATGAGGTCATTAATGACCAGGATATCGCAGACTTGAAAGGCAAAATTCAAGCTTCAGGTTTGACTGTCTCTCAATTGGTTTCTACAGCTTGGGCTTCGGCCTCAACTTTCCGCGGTTCTGATAAGCGTGGTGGCGCAAACGGTGGACGAATTCGTCTGGCTCCACAAAAGTATTGGGCAGTTAACAATCCAGCTCAATTAGGTAGTATACTTTCTACTTATGAGGGGATTCAGGCAGATTTCAATGGTGCGCAGTCTGGTGGCAAAATGGTCTCCATTGCCGACCTGATTGTTTTAGGTGGATCCGTGGGTATTGAGATGGCGGCAAAGAATGCTGGTCAAAACGTAACAGTGCCTTTCACACCAGGTCGGGCAGATGCCTCCCAGGATATGACTGATGTGGATTCTGTTGGTATGCTGGAGCCAGCTGCTGACGCTTTCAGGAATTACTCTAAAACAAAGTTTACCGTTTCAGCTGAGGAAATGTTGTTAGACCGATCGCAGTTATTAACCTTAACTGCACCTGAGATGACGGTACTGCTTGGTGGTATGAGAGTACTCAATACGAATTTTGATTCATCAAAGCATGGTGTCTTCACTGACAAGCCAGAAACGTTGAGTAATGACTTCTTTACGAACCTACTCGACATGCGTACAACCTGGAAAGCAACTTCAGATACGCAGGACGAGTTTGAAGGACGTGACCGGGCTACTGGAAACTTGAAGTGGACAGGCACGAGAGTTGACTTGATCTTCGGATCTAACTCAGAGCTTAGGGCCATTGCTGAAGTTTATGGCAGTGCAGATTCACAGGAGCGATTCATGCAAGACTTTATTGCTGCGTGGACCAAGGTGATGAACCTTGATCGATTTGATCTGAACTAATTTACAAACAAGGGTTGTTATTAATACTAGAAGGGTGGTCTGGCAGCGGACCACCTTTTTTATTTTGCACTGACACGTTTATTCCCATGCTTGTTATAACTGAATATCAGAATTCAGACTCTGATCTATTTCAACATTAGGGAAGCGATTGGATAATAGATACTCTACTCATAGATTGTAAATTCGGCCACTAAATCAATTTCCAATCTGGCGAATTAATTGTTCCATACAATCATTGAGTGGTTGGCCCGTATCCGTCTTAATAATATTAAGATTTGAGGTTTCCGATAGTTCACTTTCCGTTTTCAATAGTTTGTCAAAAATGTCCAGCCTTGCATCGGAAATGGAGGCGGTACTTTCCCTCCTTTCTAAACGCTGCATTCTAATTTCCAATGAGGCCATCGTTTCAATCCAAACTACATGAACATTCGAAAAATTATCCAGTATCAATTGCCTTTGTTTCAACGCAGTTAGACGAGCATCAATAATTATTGCATTGTATTTTTCTAAAGCAACCCTTCCTTTGGAAATAATGGCTTCATAGGTTTTTTCAGTCATTGTGTCGGCGTATAGCCACTCCCTCGTTTCCTTATCCGGATAGTGATCAACAGGTAATTCCGCTAATTCCTTTCTTGTAACATCAGATTGAATCAGAGGCACAAATAGAAGTTTAGATAGTTGCACCGCAACCGTGCTTTTTCCAGTGGCAGTGCCTCCAAAGACTACAATGACTGTAGGTTGATCTTTTAACAAAACGAGTCGGGTAGCCAGACCGAACAGTTTTTCACTTTTTTCTCTATTCCTTTCCTGCTCCTCTATTATTACCTCATGTTCATAACCCGTTACCGCGTGTACCATACCACGAACACAGGCCCTATGGATCTTATAAAAACGCCATAAATCATAATCCTGTTTATCTCCTATATCTGACGATATTCTATTATAAATGGCTAATGACTGACTCGATCTTCCTTCGTACTCCAATTCCATACATAAAAAGGCCAGATCATTGACTACGTCATTCACACGTAATCTCTCCTGAAACTCTATGCAATCGTATATATTCAATTGATCACCTTTAAAATGAAAATGTTCCAGGCGCAAGTCACCATGAACATCTCGGATCCAGCCATTTTTTACCCTGCTATTAAAAAGCAATTCATTCTGAGTAAGAAAGTCCTTCTGGTATCTATCAATTATCTCTTCCTGGAGTGGGTGAAGCGTTTT
>JAJCYL010000489.1 GCA_029262955.1 Cytophagales bacterium
ATTACAAGAATGTTGTGCGCCCCGAATTTATTAGTCTGACCCGAAATATTTTTTCTGGCTATGAATACAACGAAGTGTCTCCGAGAAGCCCTGAAATCGAGGCTGCCGTCTATGGAAAACTGGTAGCTCAAGCTCAAGGCAAACATCTCGAATTCGACAATATGACCATCGATCATATTATCTATCCTGAAGTTGTCACTTCGGCTGTAGATAGAAAGTTGGCTGTTGAGCAGGACATAGAACAAAAGGACTATGAACTGCAAATAGCTGAAAAAGAGGCTGAAATTCAGCGAATCCTGGCAAAAGGGCAGCGGGATGCACAACAAATAATTGATGCCGGACTAACTCCAAGGTATTTGCAATATAAAGCGTTGGAAGTACAGGATAAATTAGCTACCAGCTCGAATGCTAAATTTTACTTTATACCTATGGGTGAGGACGGGCTACCAATAATTGTTGATACCAGTAACGAAAATTAATAATTAAAAAAAATTATAACAATGAAAAAGCAATTGATAATCATTTTAAGTGTACTTGTAAGTACGGGAGTATTTGCCCAGGGACACCAACATTCCATGAAAGATGGTGAAATGGATCATTCAAGAATGAACCATGCCGGTAATAGCGAAATGCAAATGATGGAAAATTCCACAATGACCTATTCGGTATCATCTTCATTTAAAGCTCAACTTAAGGAAGTTGTTGCTGTCACTCAGAAGCTGAACGAAAGTTTCGTCAGTGGTAAATCTTCAGAAATAACCTCTACTGCCCAAATAGTTGCCAAAACGGTAGGTCAGGTTGATATGTCTTTACTGAAAGAACCAGAGGCTCATATGGACTGGATGATGAATTTGAAGGATATAAATTCATCATTAAAGGACATCGGAGAAAGTTCTGAAATAGGCATGCAAAGACAAGCTTTTGCTCAGTTCAACCAGGCACTGTATAAAAGTATTAAAGCTTTTGGCATTGGTGAACAAGCTTTCTACCAACACTGCCCCATGGCTATGAACAGCCAGGGCGCTTATTGGATTAGCGGTAATGAGCAAATTAGAAATCCTTATTTCGGGAACAGTATGATGAGTTGTGGCAGCACTAAAGAAGTATTGAATTAAAAAATGGATATGTATCAACAATAAATAAAAATTATCATGAAATCGATTAAGAACGCAGTTATAGCAGGTTTTGTTCTACTGATAACAACCTACGGTTGTAACGATGAAATGATGGGTTTATCCCAATCTGATGAGGCAAATCTTTTTACTCTAAGAGAGACCTACAACGACGCATTAGTCGAGCAGGAAGTTTTCAAAACTTCTATTGAACAGGATGATTCTTTAGCCATCCATTTGCATGACTCAATTTTTCATCATCATGAAGGATTATTTGAAGAGTATCACAATGATTACTCTCACGAAAACAGTCATGATGACCATCGTCATAATAATCAGGGCATGCAAATGATGGGTAATTCCATGGGCCATGGTTATCAGGATGGCCATCACATGGAAGACCATGATCTGATGGAAGATCTATTGACAGATCATCAATCTGTTATTCATTGATATCTCACTCATTAAAAAAAACCTGGTTGAGGGACGCCGTGAAGTAGCTTGAGTAGGAGGGTGGGCGGTGCCCTCAACACAGGACCAAAAATTTTCAAGAATATGAAAAAGCGTATAAAAACTGAAACGAACAAAAAAACCGGGGTTGATCGACAGTCTATAATTGTTATGTCCTTTGTGGCCTTGGTGGTAATTGGTATCCTCGTTATCCAAATGGATAAAATACTTCCTAATTCATTTGGCGTGGACCAGGACGAAGGATTGCCCAATGAATTGGTCTGTATGGTCAATAATGCCTATATGGGTGTAGAACAGATTCCAGTGCCTGTTAATAATAAAACTTATTATGGCTGCTGTAAAATGTGTGTGTCTGCGTTGCAGAATAAGCCAACAGCTCGGGTCGCCATTGACCCATTTTCCGGTGAAGAAGTAGACAAGTCCCAAGCCTACATTGTCCTTCGTTCTGTGGGATCCGACAACGTTCTCTATTTTAAGAACCGTGTGAATTTCCTAAAGTATAAAAGAGGACTATGAAACCAATCGCTTGGTATCCGTAACATCAAGGCTTACTGATGTAACACTTGTTACCAATAATGCGCCAAAAATAAATTATGTTCAAAGTAATAAATAAAAGCTATGAAATACTATCACGAAAAAACCCTAATAAACATTGGCTTTGAAGAAGCTATTGAAAAGGTTACTGCTGCCCTTAAAGAAGAGGGGTTTGGAATTCTTACCGAGATCGATGTAAAAGCAACCCTTAAGAAAAAGCTGGACGAAGATTTCCGGCCCTACAAAATTTTGGGAGCCTGTAATCCTCCTTTCGCCCATAAGGCCCTTATGGCAGAAGACAAAATAGGTGCTATGTTACCGTGCAATGTCATCGTACAACAGAAAGATGAAGGCATTGAGATAGCTGCGGTTGATCCTGTAGCATCGATGATGGCGGTTGAAAATGAAGCACTGGAGAAGATAGCTGCCGAGATTCGGAATAAGCTTAAATCCGTCATTCAAAAAGTTTGAATAGAGCCGCTTCTGATATCCAAAAAGCAAAAGACAGGGCAGTGCTTTAAACAAATCTTAGATCAAAAAAATCGAAATAAACTTTTAACCTGTTGTTTAAATTTAAAGAATACCTCATACTCGAAAAATTGCCTTATTTTTTCAAAAGGAGCTATTATGTCTGGTATCTCATTTATCCTTGAATGAGATTGCGGACCTGCCTCGCCGGACAGACGGGTATTTTTCTTTCTCTGTAAGAAATTTAGAAAGAAAAATCCCGAAATTGCCTGCCCCGAATTCGATACGGGACGGAATAGATATGTTTTTTAGGGTTCTTTAGATCATTCTAATTCACACAACAGGTATAGAACTAAAATATTAAAAATGAATTACGAACATCTGACGAAAAAGGACAAGCTTTGGGGCGAAATAGGCTACGGTATCATGTGGATTTTTGTAGCAGTTCTCATAGAGGGAATTGCCGTCAATAAAGGATTTGTTGGTCCTTTAACTCACGCATTGGCTGTTTTACCTGTGATAACAAGTGTTCGGAAATTCTTTATAGCTTTTAAAAAACTGTGATAGTTTGTATCTTAAGATAAATAGTATCAATCTCTGACGACAGTCAGATGGAAAAATGATTTAACTCATCTCCTATTTAGTAGATTGAGGTTAAGTTTGGCGTAAACAGTAGGATGATGATTCGTAAGTTACATAACAGGAGCAGGATCATAGCCGGGGTATTTGGAACCAGTCTTATGGCCGCTTTCGTGTGTGACTATTTGTGCGATGTAGGTATTATCGAATTTGAAAACGCTTCTCATCATCAAATAACTGAATCCAGTACCGATCATGATCAATCTCCTCATGACGACGATCATACACATTTTTTTGACTTCCTTATAACCGGAAATGATCAGTCAAAAAATCATGAGCATACTGAAAGTCAAGAGCATAGAGAGAGCCATGATCACAATGGTGATCACCAACACTCCCAGGGAGAAGATGATGCCTGTTGTGAGGATGAAATGAATAATCTCTTTTTTGGACTAATTAGTAAAACTGCTCCTGATTTTCATTTTGATCAAGCATTTATTTTCACTGTTAGCTTTTGCTACCAGGATCTTCTCAAGGAGACTTTAGATAGTCAAACAACCTTTGCTTACATTGACCCGGCACCTCCTCCGTGGGGCCCTGATATTCGTGTAGCAATTCAATCTTTCCTGCTTTAGCGGAATTCCATCTCCAATCGGAGAATTATAGGCAATACATGTGATCCCCATTGGGGACTTTTCCCACTATATGCTTGCCTAAACTAAACTTTTTCAACCCTAATAATTGAAATAATGGAATCTGCAAAACTGCACATAAAAAACATGATTTGTCCGCGATGCATCTATGTCGTAGAAAAAGAACTATCTGCTTTGGGTGCAGAAGTTTTACAAATCGATAAAGGATATGCCCTAATACTCAGGGAGTCTTCAATAAGCAATCATAAGATCAATACCCGATTGAAAGAATTCGGATTTGAACTTATGTGGAATCCGGATGATCTCTTAATTGAAAAGATCAAAATCGGAATATATGATTATATCAATCACCTTGAGGAGGAAATAAATGAAGAGCGGCTTTCTCATCACATATCAAAGTTTGTAGGTAAAAACTATAATGCCTTGAGTAAGCTCTTTTCCAGGAAAGAAAATGAAACCATAGAAAACTATTACATAAAACTCAGGCTTGAAAGAGTTAAAGAGCTCCTTAATTATAGTGAACTCAGTTTGAGCGAAATTGCTACAAAACTAGGGTACAGCAGTGTACATTATTTGTCCAATCAGTTCAAGAGAGTTAATGGTTTCTCTGTGTCAGAGTACAAAAATCGGATTAAAAAGAGGGACAAAATTTACCAGTCGATTGAGGAGGCTGTGAATAGGCTATGCAATGATGGCTACACCCATAAGTGTCGTAGAAAAGAGAATTACATCGAAGTAGATGATCGTCTTATTTTACCTGATGCAGTTAAGATCATAGAGACCCACATCTTTGGAAAAACCCAGGTGTTACATGCTGTGGAAGCAGAGGATGGTTTGAGAGGACTATTGTTAGACGAATATCCCCGTCATGCATCCGGTAGGGGACTATTGTTAGAACAGTATTCAAATAAAGTTATGAGCAATGGCGTCGCATAAGGTGCGTTTCAAGCACTTGGTAGATAGGGTAAAGGGGGTTAGCGGATACTTTGTAAATGACGAGCGACTAATTAGTTTTGTTAAATTCTATCCCGAAAATGTGGACCCTGATGTCATCAATAGTAAGGTGTCATCTTTAAGGACTGGCAATATTGGAGAGGAATTTAAGAAGATGAACCTTTCATTCAGCATTATGCAAATACAGCTGGATCCGATGTTCGTCGCCGGCGATTTTTTAGCTGTAACCAAAATTGCTGATATAAGCGGCGAATCAAAACGACTAAGATTTCTAGAATTTGCTTCAAGGTATTGCGCAGCACATAAACCGAATGTATTTCCAATATGGAACGGACGCTCTGAAAGGATAATTAGTCATTTTTGGGGTCGCAATATCACTCCCGGACACTATGTACAATATGCTCGATACTTTACTGATTTCAAAAAGATTTTTGGGATGCAAGAACTCAATTTTTTTGAAATTGATAAACTATTTTGGATACATCAAAAGGAATTAGAAAGGATTTCTTTTGCGAGCTCTTAGTTCATGATGCCAAATTTGCTTTGAAGAGTTTTACTATTTAGCGCTCATGAGTTTATGGCTGCCATATTTCATACTTACAAACATAATATCATAGACGCTATCGACCTGAACTTTGTCAAAAGTGTAACAGCCTTAAAAAGTGTGATCGACTTAAAGGCGCAGGCCAACTTTATCAATGTTGATGACACGGACTATGAAGATCCGGAAGATCCTATCGGAGCGTCCACTTTTACTTTCGACAACCAGAGTAAAGCTTATTTCGTCCAGGGCTCTATTCGACCATCATTTGTCAATAGTATGTTCTTTCAAAACCTGGAATTTGCCCTAAGATATTCGAAAATGGAAACCCCCGAAGGTGCGTTATGGGAAACCAGTCAATGATCAATTTGGGAGATGAAAGGGCTTTGGCTGTTTTCCAGGAATTTAGCAATATTCTGATGCCCAATCAGTCCTTTAACGACAAGCAACTAACAGCTTTATTGGGATAGATCAAGTCTCAAAGTGAAGGTACGGAGATTGCCTTAAAAAAGGAGAATTCAGTTACTCCCACAAAAAAAATTGTTACCAGTACTCAAGATCACTCGGAAACCAAACCACCAGTGAATCGACCGAGGAAAAAATCTGAGCACGCCACCTGGGAGGGCCGATTCATGCTCTTGTCTGCGGTTGTTGGGTTTACCCTAACCGGTATAATATTATACCTCACCGGGAAATAATGCTTTAAATATTCATGGCCTATTCAAGTGCATAATAACCGTCAATGTTCCAGCTATACAAAAATGCTCCGGTGGATTAACTGGAGCATTTTTTATAATTCTTAGCTCCATAATATCGTACATCAAAGCCATCATTTTATCCCACTCACAACAGCCACCAAAGTACATTTGTTAAGCGTTTTGGTACTCAAAATCATTTAGTTATACCATGGCTAAGACGTCGAAATAAATGTTTAAAACAAAAACCGCAATATCATGAAAAAGTTAAAATTCGCTCTCGGTATTTTATTCTTAAGCGCTGCATCATATGCAGGAGCCCAAAATCAAATACCAATGATTATGTTTGAAAAGATCGACGATGAACAGGTTCCTGTTGCCGTCATTCAAACTCTTGAATCGGAATACCCTGACTACAAGGATGTTATTAAAAATGGTGTATGGTATTCTCATTTCGGCCACACGGTTGATCGATCAGGCGATGTTCAAAAGCCAACATATACTCCATGGCATTACACTTACAGAGGTAAGTTAGAGAAGAAAAACGTGGAGATGAGGTTTACTCCGGATGGCAAAATGGTCAGAGCAAAGGGGATGGATATGAGCATGAAGGATAAAAACAAGTAATCCTGGCTAAGGAAATCTCTATTGATAAATTTTTAAAAGTTGAGTTTTATGAAAGGCCTGAAATGTAGTCGTAAACTTTGGTTTACGTTCTTTGTGATAATCATCGGTTGTAGTTCTGACCCGGATCCATTTGATGAGGCCAGAACATTATCACCGGAGGATTTGGCTGCACTCGAAGGAATGCAAACGGCTATTGATCAGGCCTTCATCTATAACGATTCCCTTGAGAGATCGGTCATGGCTTCTCCCGTAGTAACTGATTCCGTTATTCATTACTATGATGGCAAATTTCATATGAGTGATTCCCTATTCAATTATTATAATGATCAATATAGCCATCAGAATCTTCAGGATGATCACCATCATGATGAACATGGCATGCATACTCATGGGCATTTCATTATTTCCTCTCACCTTCCGGGCCATCTCATTGCTGACCATAATCAAATGGATTCCCTTTTGGTGGCACATCAACCAATACACCCTGTCGATTGACCAATGGAATGAAGATCGTATTAACATTCTTTTTAATTATCTGCTTTTCGCTCAGCTTTCCAATACGAGGCCAGGATATCTATCGAAGCAAATTAGGAACCTTACTTATTGAAGTTCCTTTGTCTGACAGGATAATGGAGATTCATACAAGGGGCTTGAACGTTAATCTGGATTACGAAAACGCTCAATTTGATCTCGAACTTAATCCCGACATCCTCCATACAGGGATAGATTCATTGGACCAAAAGCTTCGGGAAGGAGGCTCCAAATTGATCAGATTAACCGGTAAATTAGGTTTGGAATCAATTAACACGAGTAGTCATCCACCACAACATTTCCAGTTTACTGGTCAGTTAGGAGAACAGGGCAATCAAATCATGATCCAAGGAACTGGTCATTTGGAACATGTGGATGGTGGAGAAGAGTTCACCTGTTTATTGGGGTTGCAATTTGAGATGGAGCCCTCGTTATTCCTGGAAGGGGAGATAGTTCATCAGATTACTGGCAATATTAAGGTCCAACTCATACAAACCATTCTTAAAAAGATGGATATCTAAGAGTGATAAGAAAACAAACACAGGAAATGCAATTTTTGTATTTTGCAGTCTTATTACTCACCACACTATCTACACATGGCCAACACCATTTTAATACAGAGAACGGACGAGCCCGTTTAACCTTGGCATTTAAAGATACGGCCGTCGTTTCCATTGACAACTTGGAAATCATTTTGGATGTTGAAAGAAGTCTGGTATGGATTGGAATACATCCTAAATCAATCCATCTTGATAATAAAAAAGACCAGAAAACGCTTTTTAAGCGGAAGGCATTCATTATAGAATGTACTATTCAACCAGATTCTTTCAATACAATAGGAGGCCGTGATCATTTTATTTTTTCTGGGATAGTCCGTGGCGACCTCACAAAGGATAACATAATCGGATCAGGGTTTATGAAACCATCACTTCAGGATTCTATATATCTAATCAGTATGAGCTTTGAAATAGCAAAAGAATTGCTGGGAAGGAGGATGAACAGGAAGATCAACGGACCGGTTGTCCCGATTGATGTGCCGCAAACGATTTTAACCTTTATCAACCTCAAAAATTAAATCTACTCAATGAAGAATATTCTTGTGCCAACTGATTTCTCTACGGCTTCACTTAATGCCGGTAGGGTTGCTATTGAGATTGCAAAAAAGGCCCAAGCTCAGATACACTTCCTACATATTATTAATATTCCAATAGACTGGGTAAGACTGAATAAGCAACAAGAGAAGAGTTATCCTGAGATCAAAAAGAAAATCAGTTTGGCAAAAAATGAGCTCGCGGAATTAGTAAAAACAACGGAACAGGAAGGTCTTAAAGCACAAACCTTTCTTAGCTTCAATAAGGATAGTGACGAAATTATTGATCACCTAAAACAACTAGACCACGATTTTATTATCACCGCATCAAAGAGAGATAAACAGAGATTGTCCTTTTTCTCTGGGTCCATTACTCCTCAATTAATTCGCTATTCTCCCTGCCCCGTTTTGGTTGTCCCTGAAGGATTCGCCTGGAGACCATTCAAGAGAATGGTGTTCGCTTCTAACTTCAACGATGAGGCTTGTTATCCCTTTGAAAAGATTGTTGAGTTTGCTGATCTCTTTGATTCTGAAATTGATCTGCTTTATGTGAATATGCCTTTTCACTTCGAAGAATCCGATCAGAGCCGTGCTAAAATGAAAGGTTTTTTACGATGGTGTCCCCGCGGTGGTACCTGTAACATCAACATTTATAATTCGCTCAATGAAGAAAGAGGAATCCTAAAGTTTATTGGGGAGGCAAAAGCTGACCTTCTTGCCATTACCACTCAAGGGAGAACAGGCTTCATGAAAATGATATCTCCCAGTATCACTGAAAGTTTAGTAAGAAATTCTGAGGTTCCTGTACTAAGTATTAACCTCGATATTTTGCCCCCGGCAATTACAGAGATGGAATAAAATTTAATTAACAGCTTATGAATTGTATGAATGTAAGACCAAAGTCAATCCGTGCCTTTTGGTCAGTGATAGTCGTGTTTATTTGGATAACAGCCCCGGGCTGTAATGCTTACCGTGAAATTGAGGTCCATTATGATAAGGATCACGATTTTTCCGCTTACAAAACTTTCGCCTGGCTCCCTGATTTGGAAAAGGCAGGAAATTCCGAATTCAACAATGACTTTATCAGGAATAAAACCAAGAATTATATTGGTCATTGTATGGATGAACGTGATTACACGGTTGATCAACTTCAGCCTGACCTTCTGTTAAGGACTACTTGGTTAGATCATCCCAGAGAGGTGGACCTAGGTGGACCATCATCATTTGCTGATTATTACGATCCTTATTATTACAATGATCCCGACAACTTCTATATCTACAGGGGACCATCACAGTACGAACGACCTTATGAGTTCTATAATGAAAATGAACAGAAATTACGTTATTCACATGGCGGTGTAGTATTGGACGTTATCGATCAGAAAACAAATGAAACCGTATGGCATGGAGTAGCGCTCGGTGATCTCTACGATCCTGATATAATATATCGTGATCTTCATCCTGCCATTCATAAGATGATGAAAAAGTTTCCCGTTTTGGAAAAGAACGTTGATAATAAATGAAGAGGTGTCTTTTTGTATTTGTCGTCATAGCTCTCCTTTTCAACATTATTTGGGAAAACTTACATGCTACCCTGTATAGCCCCAATGATTGGATGAGTGATAGCTACTATCTCTTATGCACCATAGGTGATGTGGTAATTATTCTTATCATGTATGTGTGCGTTGGTAAAATATTTAATGACTTGAATTGGGCCAAAAAACTAACACTATCTCAGCTAGCGGTAATGCTCATCATTGGTGCTCTTGCCGCCCTGATAGTCGAAATGGTAGCATTGTATTTGAATTGGTGGCAGTATACTGAAAATATGCCCATTGTTCCTCTTATAGGTATAGGTTTATCTCCTTTTTTACAGTTAGCCCTTACTTCCGTAGCATCCGTGGTAATTACTTCAAGAATCCTTCAAATTGCCAGCAAATAGGAGACCATTCAGTTACAAAACTTCGTACATAAGAGTTGTGATCTTGTAACGCTCAGACTCCTAATATTCCGATCTTTACCAAGTATTCACACCAACCATATCCAACTAATGAGGACTATAAAGATAAAGGTCGTAGTAGGTCTAATTTAGCGACTACCATATCAAATAATAGCTGATCAAAAGGTATATGATCATATTGAAATCTAACGAACACTTTCATAAAAGATGACACAATTGCAGCAACCCAGAACCCTTGATCCAAAAAGTCGACAACAAAGAGACAAGTACTCTATAAGGTCCGCGAGAAGTTATCCGTTAGGGGCAACAGTACAACCAGACGGAGTAAATTTTGCTATTTTTTCTAAAAACTCCTACTCCCTCGAGTTATTGCTATTTCTTCACCCTGAGGATGCCATACCATTTCAGTGTATCAAACTGGATCCGGAAATGAATAAGTCATTTTATTACTGGCATATATTCGTTGAGGACCTTAAACCCGGTATCCTTTATGGTTATAGGATCCAAGGCCCCGATGAGCCGCATAATGGACACCGCTTTGACGCTTCTAAACTTATTCTTGATCCTTATGCAAGGGCGGTAGTTACTCCAAAAGGATATGAGCGCTCGGCAGCGATTGGCCATGAAAACAACTTTGGAAGTGCAATGAAGTGTGTCGTGGTTGATCCCGACACGTACGAATGGGAAGGTGATAAGCCACTTCACCACACTTATGCTAAATCAGTTATTTATGAACTTCATGTTAAAGGATTTACAAGGCACTTCTCCTCGCAGGTCACAGACAACAAGCGTGGAACTTATGCAGGTTTGATTGAGAAGATACCATACTTGAAGGAATTGGGTATTACTACAGTTGAAATAATGCCTGTTATTCAGTTTGATAGTACAGATGTACACTCTCCAGAATTGAAAAACTATTGGGGATACAGCCCTATTGCCTTTTTTGCCCCCCATAATGGCTACTGTTACTGTGACGATCCAAAAGTCATCGCCGATGAATTCAGGAATATGGTAAAGGCATTACACAAAGCCAATATTGAAGTCATTTTGGACGTAGTGTTTAATCATACCGCAGAAGGGAATCACCAAGGTCCAACCCTTTCTTTTAAAGGATTGGAGAACAGGGCATATTATATGCTATCAGAGCAAATGCAATATTATATGGATTTCAGTGGTTGCGGGAACACTTTGAACACAAATCATTCAATCGTAAAAAGAATGATCATCGATTCCTTGAAAAGATGGGTACTTGAGATGCATATCGATGGCTTCCGTTTTGATCTTGCTTCTGTAATGTCACGCAATAAAAATGGAACTCCACTTGACGATCCACCTATCCTATGGGAGATAGAATCACATCCTGTATTGTCTGAGACAAAGATTATCGCTGAGGCTTGGGATACTGGTGGTCTATACCAACTAGGTTCATTTATTGGTGATAAATGGGCTGAGTGGAATGGTAAATATCGAGATGATATCAGAAGATTTCTCAGGGGCGATCCCGGAACGATACATGCTTTCACTCACCGCATCTCGGGTAGTCCTGACCTTTTTAAGAAACCTTTCAGAGATCCCAATCGCAGCATCAATTTCATCACCTGCCACGATGGATTTACCATGAATGATTTGGTCAGTTATAATGGTAAGCATAACGAAGCAAACCAAGAGGACAATCGGGATGGTTCTAATGACAACTACAGTTGTAATTATGGTTTTGAAGGACCCACAGAAGATGTCGCTATTGAACAACTTAGAATTCGTCAAATAAAGAATCTATTCACCATTTTGCTCTTGTCTCAAGGCACACCCATGTTTGTAATGGGTGACGAAGTTCGACGCTCTCAGCAAGGAAACAATAATGCCTACTGTCACGACGATGAATTGTCTTGGTTTGACTGGAAAAATGTAGATAGTAACCAAGAGCTTTTTCAATTTGTACAGCAGCTTATTCAGTTCAACCTTAGTCACGAAATCTTTCAAATGGAGCGATTTTGGGATGATTCTATTCCCGGCAAGCCTTCAAGTATTTTTTGGCATGGCATTAAATTGAATGAGCCGGACAGGGGTGAAAATTCTCATAGCATTGCCTATACGTTAGTCGAAGACAATGGAGGTTCTCAGTATCATTTTATGATCAATGCCTGGTGGGAGCCTCTGAATTTTGAGATACCCCGGGGACAGCCTTGGTATCGCATTATTGATACGTTTAAGACCTTCCCAGAAGATTTCCAACCTCTTGCAAAGAAACCGGTAAGACATAATAACTACCTCGTTAACTCTCGTTCGGTTGTGGTGCTGATGACAGGGGGATAAGTAGCACAATTTCGATTAAAGAAGCACAAAAACATAATTTCATACATTTTAAGAGAAATTTTGAAAGTATATGGTGTCATCAATTTATAATTTGAGCGGGACTTAGGATTTAAAGTTTGATTTAGATGAAGTATAAGATTTGCAGCTCTTGAAATGGGAATTTTTATCGAAAAAAGAATGGGTAATACCTACAGTGATCATTACTCATATTGCTGTTATAACCCTGGTAATAGACAAGGGTAGTACAGATTGGTTTTCACCTGTCCTTGTCACGGGATTTTCAATAGCCAAAATGATATACCTGAATTTCTTTAGCAGAAGTTGGCTCTATAGGCATCTTACTTATCATAATTGGCCAATTGAAAAGTGCCTCATTCACCTCACCGGTATTATCGTATTAATTGTGGTTTCTTATGGCCTTGATTACTGGAGCCTTCATCAAACACAATCAAATGCTTTTTACGGCATTTTCGATCATAACGCAACAAATATTCACTTCTTTAATTTCCTATATTTCAGTTCTGTCACTTTTTCGACTGTTGGCTTTGGTGATATAGCACCTGCTTCTGTCGAAGCCAAACTGATGGTGATGACCGAAATTATTAGTAGCTTCTTTATGATCATCTTCATCTTTTCCAATTTTTATAATCTAAAAAGTGAGAGAAGCAGGCCCGCTGACAAATAAGCTGAGAAAAAACTAAGCTATGGATCACAAAAATCACACAATGCAACACCAAGGTCATCAACATGCTGGTGGACATCAAGATCACCACAGAATGATGATCGAAGATTTTAAGAAGAGATTTTGGGTATCAGTTGTCCTGTCCTTACCAGTCTTGGTCATCTCTCCAATGATCCAGAGTTTTCTTGGCTTTGAATTATCCTTTGAAGGCAATTTCTATGTGCTGTTTGTGCTGTCGACCTTAATATTCTTTTACGGAGGGTGGCCCTTCATAATCGGATTAAGAGATGAACTCAAAGGAGGTGCTCCTGGAATGATGACCCTCATTGCCGTGGCCATAACCGTGGCCTATGTCTACAGTAGTGCAGTAGTATTTGGTCTCGAAGGGAAAATGTTCTTTTGGGAGTTGGCCACTCTGATAGATATTATGCTTGTAGGTCACTGGATTGAAATGAAATCTGTTCTGGGTGCTTCCCGGGCATTGGAACTATTAGTGAGTATGATGCCATCGGAGGCACATCGAGTTGCCGGAGATACAGTTGAAGATATTAAGCTGGAGGACCTCGCTAAAGGGGATACTATTCTCATCAAGCCTGGTGAGAAAGTACCTGCTGACGGCATCATTATAGAAGGTGAAAGCTATTTGAATGAGTCGATGCTTACCGGAGAATCAAAACCGGTTAAGAAAAAATTCGAGGATATGGTGATCGGAGGTTCCATCAATGGTAATGGCTCATTAACAGTTAAAGTTGAACATACGGGTGAAGATAGTTACCTCAATAAAGTGATAACCCTGGTGCAGGAAGCACAAAAGGCAAAATCGAAAACGCAACATTTGGCTGACAGGGCCGCCAAATGGCTTACTTATATTGCACTGACCGCAGGAATTGGAACTTTGATCGTATGGTTAGCCCTCGGCTTTGAATTCGTTTATGCCCTGGAGAGAATGGTGACCGTAATGGTTATCTCTTGTCCACACGCACTCGGGCTGGCCATCCCATTGGTTGTAGCTATATCTACTGCTATCTCCGCCCAAAATGGATTGTTAATTAGGAACCGCACAGCCTTTGAAAACTCCAGGAAGATCACGACCCTTTTATTTGACAAAACTGGGACCCTTACCCAGGGCGATTTTGGGGTGACGCGTTACAAATCTGTATCCGGGAGTATTTCGGATGATGAATTAATACGTCTGGCCAGTGCCCTGGAGCAAAGTTCCGAACACCCTATTGCGGTTGGTATTATCAATAAAGTCAAGACACTGAATTTGAACGTACCAAAAGGTGCCAACTTCAATGCAATCACGGGTAAAGGAGTAGAAGCAAATGTGGAAGGAAAGGAAATCAAAGTGGTCAGTCCGGGTTACTTGAAAGATAATAATACTTCAGTACCCGAGGAAGCTTATTCAAGTGAGGCTGAAACTGTGGTCTTCGTCATCATTGATGGTCAATTGGCTGGATACATTGCACTATCAGATGAAATAAGACCTGAATCAGCGGGAGCCATCAAAACATTTAAATCAAATAACATAAAAGTGATGATGGCCACAGGTGACAATGAAAAAACTGCTAAGGCCGTAAGCGAAACGTTAAAACTAGATGGATATTTTTCTGAGGTACTACCTCACCAGAAAGTAGAGATTGTTAAGGACCTGCAAGCAAAAGGCGAGTTTGTGGCCATGACCGGTGATGGAGTAAATGATGCCCCTGCTCTAGCCCAGGCTGATGTTGGTATTGCCGTTGGCTCCGGTACGGATGTAGCAGCAGAAACTGCTGATATCATACTAGTCAACAGCAATCCAAAAGATATCGCCAATTTGATCATGTTTGGTAGGGCCACCTATAATAAAATGATCCAGAACCTTATTTGGGCTACTGCCTATAATGCCTTTGCCATCCCGCTAGCTGCTGGAGTACTTTACAACGCTGGTTTTGTTCTAGGGCCTGCAGTAGGGGCAGTTTTCATGAGCATGAGCACCATTATTGTGGCCATTAATGCGCAATTGTTGAAGAAAAAAATGGCAAATTAGAAACGATTCGGGAATAATAAGGAGAAGTAAGATTTGGGTAGTCAGTAGATACGCAATGTTGGAGAAAAGATTCTGAAGGCCTTTTAGGCCGACTGAAAGGGATTTTTCGGAACCTTATTGATAGAAATAAGATAACATAGAATTTAAAACTAAATTAATACTCATGAATACACCTAATTTATTGATTGTGATATTATCCACTTGCTTAGTAGCCTGTGGCCCTACTGAACGCAAAAGTGAAGCAGATCATCACAATGAAGAAAACCAGGAGGCTGACCATGAACATAGAGAGAACCAGGCTACTGAAACTACTTCAAATACTGGAAGTCCCAGAAAAGCGGCTATGACCAATGTTGGTCCAGCCCACATTCACATTGACTACTCAGCACCCAGTGTAAGAGGAAGAATGATTTGGGGAGGTCTTGTAGCTTATGATCAGGTTTGGGTAACTGGGGCGCATAAGGCAACGAACATTAATTTTCCCAGTGATGTGAAGATAAGCGATCAGGTAATCCCTAAAGGCAAGTATGCCCTATTTACCATTCCTGGAAGAGATCAATGGACAATCATCATCAATAAGAATTGGAATCAACACTTGGCGGACGAATACAATGGAGCCGATGATGTATTGAGGTTTACAGTTAGACCCGAAGAATTGGGTGAAACCCAAGAACAACTAACCTATGAGGTGAAAGCTATAGAAGGAAACAAAGGAGTCATATCAATATCATGGGATAAGCTTAAAGTTTCGTTTAACGTCGAAACAATTTAAAATTAATGGACCTTTTTTGAAGGTAGAATGATTCAGATTATCATTAAATACATATTTCTCACAATATGCCTATGTGTAGTATTACTTCCATTGGTGGTAGTGTATTTGTAAAACTTAGTCTAAAAAATCAAGTATATGAAAAACATCTATAAACGAACTGTACACGCACTTTCTGCTGTCATCTTTGTCACGCTGGCTGGCTGTTCAAGTGTATTGGGTCAACAGAATACTGAAGATCAGGTAGTCGGAGTGGTTGATGCCTTTCATGCGGCACTCGTAGCAGGGGATTCAACAACAGCCTTGAGTCATCTTGCCGATGACGTGACCATCCTTGAGAGTGGTGGAGTTGAAAGCAAAGAGCACTATCGTTCTGGCCACCTGGCCGGAGACATGCGCTTTGCACAAGCTGTGCCACGAAAGCGGGGGAATATGAAGGTCAGCATTGTGAGAGATGTTGCTTGGGCCCACTCCACCAACATCACCCAAGGCCGGATGGGAGACCGCGAGATCAATTCACAGGGTGCAGAACTTGTAGTGCTAGCTCAAGAGGAAGGTATATGGCGGATCAAAGCCATTCACTGGTCATCCCGCAAGAGAAAGTAGAGCAATAAATGATAATTAAGCCCAATTTGGGAACCCAATCTATTGCCAGAGCAGGCCTTTTTTAAAAAATAAATACTGGACAAAAAAACATTGAATATCAATTGAAATCAAACTTGAACAAACACCTCTATTTATTGTAGAAATAGACAGCTTTTTGTTAAATTGAGTCTAACTGATAAATAAATTAGCCAATGAAAAAATAGTTGCAGGTGCAAGTGGGATAGCCGTATTGCAGCCCCTATTTACAGGGCTATCTGTCCAAAAGGACTGCCTGATTTGCCGAATACTCTCAAGCTTTAATTTTAGTGTAAGACATTTGAAAAACATCTGCTTAGAATTAGCAGTTACCAGTTGAACTTAACATCATCAGAAGTCTACTTCACCTAAGTGTGAAACATTTAGGGTCTTTACCAATCGAGATCTCTTTTTGCGTCCAAAAATCCATTTTGTTTGACTTGACTTGCAAGAATTTATATCCTAATTATTCATCAATAAAATGGGTTGCCCATGCAACCACTGCTTCAGCCAGGCCGCTTTCCATTCCTTGACTTTTGCACTTTCCATTCCGCAATTTTTTGCTCATAAATTCATGGACAGTGCAACTCCCAGCGGCGGCCCCTGCGCAGTAGGAGCGAGACGTGTTTTAAACGGTTCAAAACTCCGCAAGAGCTCCGTAATGAACTCGTTTAAAACACCTGTCTCGGTTTTGTCAAACGCTCCGTTTCACTCCACTACAAAACGATAGATGTCACGGCCACCAAAAGCGATCAAACGACAAGAAAAGCTTACGCTTTACTATACAAAAGCAGAGTTCAGGTCATCTCAAAACAAGCTGAAGGTCATGGTCTTTCTAAAGCCGAATTTGCCAGGCGTAAAAGCCTGGACCATACTATCAGGGAGAGGCTCACCAGTAAAGAAGCTGACTTCTATAGGAAGCTTGCTGGCATGGCCAATAACCTCAACCAACTAGCTCATGCTGCCAATGCCGGTCATTTGTTTACTATCAAAATTTTGGAGGCCTTGAGTGACATAAATCTTGTGATCGAAAAACTAAGATGATTGGTCAGGTTACCATAGGGAAATCGTTTGGAGGAGTGGTCAGATATGTCATGGAAAAGGAAGGTGCCAAGGTATTAGAACAGGACGGGGTTAGAGCTATCAATCCTGTACTTACTATTTAAGATTTTAATGCCATTCGAATCCAAAGACCAAAGGTTAAGAACGCCGTCTGGCACACATCGATTTCCTTCGCTCATCAAGACAATTTATCCTCCCAGGAAATGGTAAAAATATGCAATGAATACCTCGACAAAATTGGCCTTGACCAAAACCAATTCTTGATGGTCAGACATCATGATACCGAGCACCAACATGTCCACATTATATCCAATAGAATCTGTTATGATGGCGGCATAGTATCTGACAATTGGTGCAAAAACAGGACAGCGCAGATTTGTGATCAACTGGAAATGAAATATGGATTAACTGTTGCCCGTGATCAAGGCAAAAGGAGGCAACTGCGTAATGACAAAGTACCTCTCAAGAAGAAGATCAAAAGTGAAATTAAGTAAGCTATTACTGAAAGCCTGATAAGGAAAATTTCTTCTTTTGACGATCTCACAAGTGACTTAAAGAAAAAGGATATCGAAGTTATCTTTCAAATCCAAAAAACTGGACGAACCAATGGGATCTCATTCGGAGCAGGTGGCATAAGTTTCAAAGGCAGTGCAATCAATCGGTCATTCAGCTTTGGCCGACTGGCCAAGGAACACTCTCAAAATGCTAAGAAAAATCAGCAACAAGATCATGACAAGAGAAGAGAAAATTGAGATCATGTTTGAATCTATTCTCTCTGAGATAGAAAACATCGGGAAAAACATTTCCGGAGGTGACCATGGAAAAGTGCAAAATCATTTTTCAGCACTCAATCAAAAACTTGATGGATTTATAAAGAAGCTTTCCTCCGTCAAGCTAAATATTCAACAACCCGATCTCTCTCCACTTGATAAAAAACTAGACATTATAATTGATGGTCTATACGACAACAGTAAACTGATCCCCTTCAACCAGGTTGTAGGTCATTTCACGGGTAACCTGAATGTGTTTACCATTTACCAAAAACTGGTGTACTCCTTCGTGGTCTTTGTGTTTCAGAAGTTCAGCTTTTCTATCAGACTAATGTCAAGCTAATGGACAGACCAATTATTTCATGTAACCAGCATGACTGGCTCATTTTTAAGAGCTATTGGGATCTGCAAAGTATAGAACTGAAAGAAGAAATGATGATGTTGTTACTTAATAGAGCGAACAGAGTGTTGGGAATTTTTACTATTTCAAGCGGAGGTGTATTTCTATTTTTACTGTTCGTTGTTGGTGGTAATACTATAAATATAGTTGTTAGTACTATATATCCTAGAAATATATATAGGGTTTAGATTTTATAACCTGATCGTTTGGGACTTTCTTTCCTTTTATATGTCATACCTATTTCCTGCAACCCATCAAAACCAGAAAAAAGGGAGAGTTAAATAACGCAGCTTAAAAAGCCTAACTCTGATAAGCTTGAACTTCACGCGTGGTTATTTCAATAATCTCGCCTTATTGTATTCCCAGTTCATAAGATCAATATTAGCTACTGAGATTTCCTGTGGGCATTCCACCTGGCATGCTTCTGTATTGGTACAATGACCAAAACCCTCAGCGTCCATTTGAGCAACCATGTTCAGGGCTCTTTCGCTAGCCTCCGCTTTTCCCTGAGGCAACTTGGCCAGGTGAGCGATTTTGGCGGAAGTAAACAATGCAGCACTCCCGTTTTTACAGGTGGCAACACATGCTCCGCAACCGATACATGCCGCCGAGTCGAAGG
>JAJCYL010000490.1 GCA_029262955.1 Cytophagales bacterium
TTTGGAGGATTCCGGGAATGTTTTTGAGGTAATAATCCCCTAACAAAGAGATATTTAGGTTTTCTAAATCGCAGTCAAAACCTTCAATATCCAATACGACATAATCCTTTATCTGATCCCTTTTCCTCACCTTGATGTGATTGGCTAATTCGAGTGGGGCCTGCTCCAAATCTGCCTTTGCCTTAAAGACCCTCAAAATTTCAGGTTGATAAGCACCTATGACTACAGGCACCTCAGATTTAATGATTCCTGCTTTTTCAAAGGCAATTTGCTCAAGTGTATCTCCCAGGAACTGTTGGTGATCATATCCAATTTGGGTAATCAAGGAAACTTCCGGAGTGATCACATTAGTAGAGTCAAATCGACCTCCCATTCCAACTTCAATTACTGCAATATCGACCTCTTGTTTTGCAAAATGATCGAAAGCCATCACTACAGTAGTTTCAAAGAAGGAAGGTTTGATTTTATTAAGCAAATGCTGATGGTTTGTTACAAATTTGGTAACCTGAGATTTATCGATTTCTCTCCCATTGATTCGAATTCGCTCAGTAAAGGATTTGAGGTGAGGGGAGGTGTATAATCCCGTTTTGTAACCGGCACTTTGTAGGATTGCCGCAATGGTGTGAGCACTGGTACCTTTCCCATTAGTGCCGGCTATATGTACTGATTTAAACTTTTGATGTGGATTGCCCAATGCAGCACACAATGCGATTGTATTCTTCAGGTCTTTTTTGAATGCCTTATCCCCAATGCGCTGATACATTGGCAAGCTACCATACAAGTAATCCAATGCTTGCTGGTAGGTCATGTGTTTTTAATTAGTCTTAATGACGAACGTAATTGTGCCTTGGGAAGTCGCTGCGGGTCTGGAGTTATCACTGGTCGTGCTGAATGTAAGTTTTTCAACCTCAGCTTTGTAGATTCGTTCCACAGCAGGCGTGACTGTTTTTTGAAGAGTTCGAATAGAAAGGATTTCACCATTGTCATCAATGGTTATCGAAAAGACTATGCGACCATTTTCATCAGATTGATCGTCTGGGGTTGGGATAAAGTCCCAGGTCCAGCCAGACATGTTTAAGGATGCACCACCACCACCCCCTCCAGGGTTGCCGTACAGAGACCTTTCATCTACTTCACCTTCAGGATTTCCTTTGTCACCCACTTCCTTTTCGTCGTCACCCTGATTGGCTCCACCTGCATTCTCGGTTACTTTTGTTTCCGTTTGCTTCACTTCAGGTTGGGTAACAACTGGGGTGACTTTCTCAGTATCTTTAGTATTCTCTTGCGCTACCTCCTCAATGACATCCGGGCTTTCAATTTCTTCAGCTGGTTTTTCTTCAACTGCTTCTGGAGATGATTGTTCTTCAACTACTTCCTCGGTTGGCTGTTCCTCAAGCTTTTGTTCCTGTGCTTCTGTCGGCGCAGATTGTTCGACTTCCTCGGTTGTTTCTTCAGTTGGAGTAGGAGAGACAGGTACTTGTTCTTGAATGGTGCCGCTCCCCTGATTATCAATTCCAAAGTTGAGCTCAATTCCATATTCTGGAATAGGAGGGTTAGGTTCCCTCCAGGCTAAAAGAAAAAAGAAAAGGAGCAGCAAAGCACCATGAAGACCAAGAGAAATGTACATTCCCTTGCGCTCATTTTTCTTTTCTTCCGGTGTGCTCATATCTAGCTATTTGGCTTTGTAGCAATGGATACCTTCGCTTCCAAACTTGTTGCTATACCTGCTACGTAAACTAAGTGTTCAACAGGAACTGTCTTGTCCACATGCAGCACAACAAGGCCTTCTTTTCCGGCCAACTCGTTCTTGAGTGTCATTTCAAGAGAATTTCTACTCACCTTCTTATCATTCACATAGTAACTTAAATTCTTGCTAATTGTAACTGTGACTCGCTGTAATACAATGGTTGAACTCTTACTGGAAGGAAGATTTACCGGTAATCCTGAAGGTGTAATAAATGAAGACGTGAGCATAAAGAAAATCAATAACAGAAAGATCACATCTGTCATCGAAGACATACTGAAGGCGGTCTGAATTTGGTTTTTCTGTTTTAGCTTCATGATTCCGGTTCTTGCAATAAATCCAGAAAATCTATTGAATTGTACTCCATTTGATGAATAACCTTTTGTACTCTAGATACGAGAAAGTTGTATCCCAGGTAGGCAATAATGCCAACAAAAAGTCCGGCAGCTGTGGTCACCATAGCTTCGTATATGCCACTTGACAATAATCTTGGACTAACAGATCCCTCTTCCTGAGCGATTGCAATGAAGGCTTGAATCATGCCGGTCACAGTTCCTAAAAAGCCAATCATGGGAGCTGCACCGGAAATAGTGGCAAGAATGTTCAAGTTCTTTTCAAGTTTGTAGATTTCAATTTTACCTGTATTCTCAATTGCCGTTTCGATGTTTTTGAGTGGACTGCCAATTCTAGTCAACCCTTTATCTATCATACGAGCAATGGGACTGTCAGTTTCAGTACATAAAAGTTTAGCACCAGCTAAATCTCCAGCCAATACCCGGTCTCTGATTTTACCTGTAAACTCCTCTGGTGTCTGTGAGGCCTTCTTTATGGTAAACCATCTCTCATAGAAAATATAAACTGCAGCAATTGAAAGGAGGACAAGGGGGATCATCATGTATCCACCTTGTAGCAATAATTGCAAAACGGAGATGGTATCATCTCCGTTTTGAGCCACTGCCTCGGCAGTAGGAATTTGTAAGATTAACATTCTAATATTTTAGCGCCCAAATATCTTGTCCGTATTGTGATTTCAGTTGCTCTGTAGCATTAATGGCATCCTGACGGGATCCATAATCTGCTACACTTACTCTATAATACTTCCTTTCATTAAAGGGCTCAACAATTTTCACTGAAGCACCCTGTGCTGCCAAATCATTTGCATGATCTTTGGCCATGTCGTCGTCTATAAAGCTCGCAACTACGATGTAGTAACGGCCAGCACTTGCACTTATTGTAGTAATCTCTCCGGGCGTTCCTGTAGATACCGGTTGCCGAACTGTCTCTTCAACCACAGGAGTTTCTTCCACGGGTTCTTCCTCAACAGGAGCCTCTTCAACAGGTTCTTCTATAACAGGAGGGGGAATTTGAGCTACTGGTTCATCAGGTCCATCGCTGATATAAAGGAATACAAATGCTAATAAAACCGCAGCTACCAACCCAAAGACAATAATACGGGTAAAAGCAGGCGATGTACCGCCTTCCTCAACCTCCTCTTCATCATCGTCGTAGGAGCTGCTGTATGAATCCTCATCACTTGAGTCATCATCTGAATTTGAAGCAAACATTCCGGTACCAACGTTAGAGAGTTCCTTCTCATCATCTTCATTTGAAATGTCATCCAATTCGCTTTCAACCAAATCAGAGCTGTCTCCCGCATCTTCGTCAACATCGTCATCGGCGGTTATTTCAGAAATAAATTTCTCCACCTCGTCAAGTTCATCGTCAGATCCGGCGTCGTCCGTATCGGAAGCACCAATATCGCTTAAAGACTCAGTGTCAGATGAATCATCATTCCACTTGTCATCAAGCTCATCATCGGCATCACTTGGCGTGATCTCTTCACTCTCTGCCTCACCGGTGATCTCCGCTATCTCATCTGCGAGGTTCTCATCCCCTCCATCTTCTTCATCGATGTCATCTAATTCCTCGAATTCGAGATCTGGCAAACCAAAATCCTCTTCTGAATCCTGATTTACATCTTTGTTTTCGTCGTTCTCTTTTTTAGCCATGAACAGTTTGCGTTAGTTGTAAACTGGTAAACAATAAAATGATAGCATTTGAAGATAAATTCTACTGGTCACAAATTAACAACAAATATACGTTATTTCATTAAGTTAATATTGCAGAAAAGGTAGATGTTAAATTTAACAATTACAAGAATATCAACTAGTTATGGTTTATCAGTTCCTTTTATACTTTAACGGTGTATAAGTGAAAAATTTTCCGAAAACTGGTAGTTATCAGGCAGTTAAAATGAATATGAGACTCCAACATGTGTCATAAACGATCGATTTAAATAGTTGATAAATCGTTCATATTTTTTACCGAGGAGATTGTCGAACTCTACAAATGCATTGAATTTGTCATTGATTTGATAATTCGCATCGAAACCTAGATCAACAATGGTATCTAATTTATCAGTAGAATTAGTCTCGGGATTAAAGGTCTTAACTCCTGAAAGTAATAATAGTGAAGATCCGAAATTCAACTTGTCGTTGAGTTTATACCTGATAGATAGATTCGAAGTGAAACTTGGTCGGTGCCAGGCCTCTGGTAATACATCCGTTGCGTAGTTGAAATAATCCAACCTCGTGGTTATTGAAAGGTTGTCTTTGTGGTTAAAACTTAACGATGTAAATAAATTGAGCACATTTGTTGCATCTCGCTCATATGCAAGGGAAAACCTCAAAGTGTCAGTATAAAAATAAAAATTCTCATAATTCGCAAAAGAAACACCAGCACTCAAATTAACTCCATGAGTAATTAGCCCGCTTATTTTCCCGAAAATTTCTATTTGCTTATTGGTATGAACCAATGGAATGTTTTGAGCAATGAAAGGATTTTCTTTAACTATTGATTTGAGTGTAACCGCTTCTAAATCACCAACGAGACCTCCCTCAGCAGACCATTGCTCCGAAAGTTTGTATTTGGCGGTGATATGAGGGTACAATTTAAAATCATTAGAATTACTGATGGTATCGTTGGTTAGAACAATATTGACCCCTGCTCGAATACTTAATGGGCCTAGTTCATAACCAACGCCTCCTTTTATATCAATAAGATTGCGGTTTATTTCAGTAATGTCCTGGTATTTGGTTAAAAGAAAACCAGCTTCCGAAAATAGTGAGATATTATCGACAAGTAGGGCACTTAATAATAGTCGACCGGTGAAGCCACTTTCTTTTGCATTGAAGTTGTCATCGATGTGATAATAAGCGGTTTTGAAACTATAGTCAATCAGACTCTCTGTATCCGTATTTTTAAAGCCCAAGTTGATTCCAAATGAATTGTACTTCTGCTTGGTTGGATCTATCGAAGACCTTGAACCATCGCTGAAGCCATAATGCTTTCTTTTGACTGAGCCAAAATCAAGACCCAAATGAAGTACATTCTTTTTGTTATTTAAATTGACAAAGAGACCTCCAATATTATCACTAGACCCACTACTACTTCCGTCTACAGCTCCTCGTGCGAATGATAAATGCTTAAAACTTAGTCCCGCACTAATGTTATTCTGAATTGCATTCAATGACAATTCACCTAGTGGACTGACATAATTTCCAAATCCGAGTTTGACGTAGTTATTATAGCTTGCTGTTTTATTGGTAGAAGACAATTTGCTGACTTTCAATGATGGTTTGTACTCGGCGCCACCATAAACATTTTCATTGAAATCATATTGTTGTGGTTTTACCTCTTTATTGACTTCAGTTGGAGGGGCTTTTTCGTAAGTCCTGTTTGCTGCAGGCAGTTCAATCTTTCTATTCTTCTCAATAATTACCTGTGCGTCTTCAATCTCCCCGGTTTCGCCCCAATCTGCTTCCTGACCGAGTCCGACATGGCCCATGGCTATGAAGAACAAGATACATACGGTATAGTTTGTCATGCTATTCTTCATTTTTGGACGTAGTTGTGTCGGTTGATGCTGCTTGTTCTTCAATGATGTCTTGCTTGTGTTCTTTAATGACCAATAGTTTCTTTTTAGCAGATTTAACAATATCCTGAATGGGTGATTTTTCAATAACAGAATTTAAGGTGGCTTCTGCTTGAAAGAGCTCATTTGTAGCCAGATAATTGTCGGCAATCAGGAGGAAGCTTTTTCCTAACCACATTTCATAAACAGAAAATTTACTATTCATACCAAATAGTATTTCGTTCGATGCGTCGTACTGTGACTGTCTATTTAAGATTAGTCCCTTCAAATAGGTGGCTTCTGCAGCATTCTCATCGTCTGCAATGGCTATAGTCTGATTTAGAAAGTCCGTTGCCTCTTCATAGGATTGTTTGGATATCGCTGCTTTACCTAGGTATAGATTGGCGGAGGACGACCCATTGGCCGATACCTGATCCTGGCCTAAGATTTTGTTAGCAAACCACTGAACCGAGTCAGCTGTTCCGAGTTTGTCATAGGATAGCATTAAGCCTTCAAGTCCATTGTAGGTTTCCCTCTTATTGGTAGCTCTACTTATTAAATATTTATAGTGTTTTATGGCTATCGGATAATTGGCCCGGCTGTACTCGATATCGGCGATTCTTAAAATAGATCTGTTGAAGTAGCTTACTTGTGGATAGTCAAGAACTTGATAGAAGTAGTTCAGCGCCTCATCCTGGTTATTTGATCTATTATAAGAGTCAGCTATGAAATAGACTACTTCACCCATCAGACTGCTTTGAGGGTAGGTAGAGTTAAAAGACTTAAATCTAGTTATTGCACCCTCATAATCCTGGGTAAAATACCTGCTTTTGGCTGTTTCAAATTCGATGTTTTCTAAAGAGCTATCATTAGGATTAGCCTGCCTATATTTTTCAATATAAGTATCCATATCAATTGTGGATCCACTGGTCGAAACAACTTCCTGTAGACCTAACAAAGCACTATTAGCCACCTGATGGGTAAGATATTGATCCAGGACTATTTGGTAGTCATTAATTGTGCCTTCATAATTTTGTAAGTTGAAGTGGGCAACACCCCTTTTTACTAAAGCATTCGGCACAAGTTGACTGGCAGGATAATCAGTAATCAATAATGTGAACTCTTGCACCGCATCATTGAATTCGCCAGATTCAAAATCAAGTTGAGCCATTTGATAGGCGGAGCGTTCTGCTTCTCTGGTCTGCCCATAATTAGTAATAACTTGCTGGAAATTACGCTTAGCCTGTTGGTTATTGCCTTGAAAACCATAATTCAAACCCAACTGAAGGTGGATATATGCCTTGTCATTACTTCTTCCGCGAAGTGCATTTTCATAATTGGTTATTGCCGCTGAATAGTTCTTTTCAGCGAAATAACAGTCACCAAGCCGTATTAAGGCATCCAGGTACTGTAGTTTATCATACTCGCCATTATAAGCTTTGGAAAATTCTGCAAATTGGATTTTGGCTCTGTCATAAACTTTTGTATTGTAATAGGCATAGCCGAGTCCATAACGAGATTTTAGATAGTAAACAGACTTTGAAGCACTCCTGTTGAAAACGACTTTACTATAGGCATTGATTGCATCAACCCACCTGCTGCCAATTGAATAGGATTCACCTTTCCAATAGTTAGCTGCATAGCTGTTTTCTGAATCAATTGGAGTACTCAACGACTTATTAAACATGGCTATTGCCGGGGCGAACCGACTATCATTGAAGAGTTGAATGCCTTTTAATAAGGTTACTTGTTGATAGACGGTGTTAATCGCCTGGCTGCGATTCCGCAGGGCCTCAATATGACTGATGGCTACGTCGTAATTGTTTGTTTTTAGGTAAGCATCACTTAAGAGGTCGTTTGCGGCCGGAACAAATGAAGAATTATCAAAATCTAAGAGAAATCTATTTAAGTGATCAATACTGTTGGTGAAATGACCAAGCTCATAGGTGAGCTGTCCTACCCGGAAAGAAGATTCCTCCCTAATGGCTCCACTATATTTTGTTTTTGAGGATTCTTCAAAAGCATTCAGAGCAAATTGTTTATTACCTGTTTTGGTATATAAAATGCCTAAGTAATAAGATCCATATTGACCAATGGTATCTGAAGATAAAGCTGCAATCTTGAATGCCTCAATGGCTTGATTGTCATTTTCTGCTTTGTAATTGGCATAACCCTGGTGGTAGTATATAATAGGTGATACTTTGCCCCGATTTGAAGAAAGAGCCAATTGATATAGTTCAGAGGCTTTGAAGTAATCTTTCTTATGGTAATAAGCTTCGGCAGTTAAGAGTTGTATTTCTCGCTGAAGTTTGATCTGTCCCAAGCCATTTATATACTTTATCAATTCGTCATACTTTCCCAGTATAAGGTAAGATCCACCAATAAGCTCAGGTGTAAGATCTCGGTATTTACTATTCTTCTCTGCAAGTAGTAGATTGGAAACGGCTCTTTCATAGTCGTTCCGATTGTAGTATACAACACCGGAATAGTATAGCGCATCTTCATAGTATGCATTCTTACTGATTGATACTTGTTCAAATAGTCGCAATGCTTCATCCTCTTTGTTGGAAGTATAGTAACAATATCCCGATTTGAACTTTCCTTCGTAAGCTAATTCAGAAGGCAGGTCACTGAAATTGACTTGGTTATAATACTTAATTGCCTTTTTATATTCGCCTTGCTGGAAATAATAATTACCAAGATCAAAATAGGCGGATAGCGCTTTGGGATGAACAGGGTTGTTTGAAACAAAATTACTCATCAAATACTCTGCATCCTTTTGACCGGAATTAATTGCATTAAAAGCAATGTAATAGGCTGCTTCAGCATTTCGATAATGGTTAGGATAATCTACCAGGTAACCCTCGAATGTTGATCGTGAGGACAGAAACTGCCCTTGCTGGAATAGGTCGATGGCCTTGCTGAATTCATTTTCAGCTGCTGATTCTGGGATGGGATTTTGAGCGGATGCTGTAAAAATAACAGCAAACCAAAAGATGCTTAATAGAAGTTGTTTCAATACCGTAATTGCCTGTCGACCTGTCTGTTGAATAAACCAGAAAACTGATTAAATATTATAATTAATTTCTTCTTTTAGAATTATCAGCAAAGTTAATAAAACGCACTAATCAATTTTAAGATACATGATAAGGTAAATATTGAAAAAGGAATGGCATCTGAGATTAGCAATGTAGATTTGCTATATTTATTTGGTACAGGATTTTTGCCAATTATTAAAGAATTATGGGAAGTGCAAATGTGAGGTTAGTAACTAGCCAAAAGGATCTTAACAGTTTTACCCGTCATTTATTACAAGACATCCATGCATTGGAGAGGATGTTAGACGAAAACTGGTTTGAAGCTGGTCAAATGCACATTGGTGCGGAACAGGAAATATGCCTGGTTGATCAGCATTACAAGCCTGCCCCAAAGGTGATGGAACTGCTCAAGACTCTTGAAGTTAAGGGATTTACCACTGAGCTGGCCAAATTCAATATAGAGGCCAATTTAGATCCTATCGCCTTTAAGAAAGATTGCTTCAATGCACTTGAAGCCCAGGTCAATGACCGCTTAAAAGATCTGGATGAAATTGCTAAAACACTAAATGTCGATTTCGTATTAACCGGGATATTACCAACGATTAGAAAATTTGATCTGGAAGAAGAGAATATCACCCCACTAAAGCGATATCATGCCTTGATAAAAGCTATTAATAAGTTGAGAGGGAAGATATATGAGTTGAGGATCATGGGGTTGGATGAATTGCATATCAAACATGATTCGGCCATGATAGAATCTTGTAATACATCATTC
>JAJCYL010000491.1 GCA_029262955.1 Cytophagales bacterium
CCCTGGAAGGCCGGGTATCTTCTTTAGCATTTCGTGGGTAGTGTCCTGAGCATTCAAGGAAGTGAACAGAAGTAACTGATGGAAAACGCTTTAAATCGTCCAATGTAAAAACCATGGGTCTATCCACCATACCATGTATTAAAAGTGCATATTGAGAAGGATCCACGGTTGGAACACCCGAATGGTGTCGTTCGAAATGTAAATCTGACGGTGTAATCGTTCCAATCAGGTCCTCATGTGGAGTCCCAGAAGTCCATGGACGTCCGGGTCGTAGGAAACGTGATATTTTTGCATGAGGAGATCTTTCACCCAGTATTGTGCCCGGTATACCAGGCTCTTTGGTCGTATCATTTTTGGGGTCAAGAATTGGGGATGATGTAGGTGACTGGGCAGTTACGTTTGAGAGCTTTCCAATTACTGAAAGGGCTCCCAGTGCTATAGCACCTGAAAATAACTTTCTTCGTGAGACGGCCCTGTTCAGTCGTTCCCAGAAAGGTATGATTGTATCATTTGTGGTATTGCTTTCTGACGGCTCTTTTGATATTGATTCTTCTGTTTCAGAATCAAGGGGAATGATATTTTTCATCATTTAAAATCGAAATATGTTTGAAGGTATTCTTTTCGAAATTAACAGATAATACTTTAGTTGCAACAGTTAGAGCTAGTCTTAAATGGTAATCAGTCCTTTTGGCTATTTACTTACCATACCATTTGGCAACTACTTGCTGTGCATGTTTATTTTGGGGAGTAAACCTTCTATCGGCAATTCCACCGGCAGTTTCATGATCAGGGAACCATTTCCATAAAAAGCCACCAGCGAACCATTGCTCATGCCAAAAAGTACGATAGAGTGCCTCAAAAGCATTTTTTTGAGCTGTCATATCCATTTGCTTATCATCAGCGGTCTCCCATGGCGCTTTTGAGCAGAATTCCACACTTCTGTAACCGTATTCTGTAAACAGTACTGGCTTACCATGTGATGAGCCAAATTCCTGAAGCGCTTGCTTTTGTGGTTGCCATGCTTTTAATAAATCTTCCACAGAGGGTTGTTTTTCTGTGCTCAAGGGAAAATATGCGTCGATGCCTATGAAGTCAAGCTCATCCCAAAATTTCACATTTTGATAGTTATCCCAATTGGCCGCGTAAGTGAGTTTACCTGAGTAAACAGTCCTGATCTCTGAAATTAGATCTTTCCAAAATTGTGGTCTCTGCTGAACTACATATCTAAATTCTGTCCCAATACAAAGCATTTCCACTCCAGAAGAGTCTGCAATGCCGGCATAAGTCATAATGTATTCAGTATAATCCTTTTCCCATATTTCCCAGTCTTCCTCGCTAGTTAACTGGAATTCTCCGGGCCATCCATCACCTCTAACCCAGACATGAGGTTTTAGCATGACCTGATAGCCAATGTCTTTTGCAGTTTTTATGGCCGTAGCAATTCCCTTGGTCTTCTCCCCAAACCATTGTCTTTTATGGTTGAACTTGACAGAGGGTTCATCCTTTCTTGAAAAAGCATAGGGCACCACTGCAACCCAGTTTGCGTTGATTTTAGTTAGATTGTGTAAATCACTTTTTGCCAGCGCATTGTTTGTTGAAACCAGGTTCACTCCATTTACTTTTTCGTCCTTAAAGAAAACCTCCCGATCGCCGAGGAAAAAAATTCCAGCGAAAACAGCCGAAGCGGATACAGCTGCGATTATGACGAACTTATTAAATAGGACGAACATTTTTATTTTTTATCAATAAAAGTAATAGAATTGGCAATAAGGTAAGGTCAACGATAAGCGCAGTAATTAGTGTAATAGAAATCAGTAAACCGGTATAAAATGTTGCATCAAATGATGAAAAAGTAAAAATAGCAAACCCCAGTGACAGGATCAATGTAGTAAGGGTCATTGCTTTTCCGGTTGATACAAATGTCCTCTTTAAAACTTTTAAATGGTCGATTGGTCGATTGGATTCCAGTCGGTAACGGGTTAAAAAGTGAATGGTGTCATCGACAGCAATTCCAAATGCAATAGCAAAGATAATAGAAGTAGACAGCCTCAACGGAATGCCCGTAAGCGCCATTAGCGCAGCCAAAAAAACTAGTGGTAAAACATTAGGAAGAACGGTTATCAGAATCATTTTTATCGAACGGAAAAGAAAGGACATGATCAATGCCACTACTGAGATTGCTATTATAAGTCCACTGATTATATTTTCAACTAAAGTTTCAGTTGTTAAGTCAAACAAATAGGAGGTTCCGGTTAACTGAAAACTCAATAATCCGGTATTTATTTCATCAGCCAGGAAGCGTTCAAAATTATTTTTAAACTTTATACCAGCTTTACTCCCCAAATCCTTCGAAAAACCTGTAATTCTCCCTCTTTTCTTATCATCCGCGATCAATCTTACAGGGAAATGGTGTGCCATTTGAGGATACAACCTAAAAACCTTTTCGGCAGCATCATCTTCAGGTAGTTTGTAGTGTGTTACTTGCCCTCCATTGTTGGACATATTAAGTGTCTTGATTAAATCAGTTGGTGATGCAATAGATGAGAACTCTGAGCGGAGATATGTGGTAACTTTTTCTACCTCGTTCAAAACAATAGGAGACAGCATGTCGACCTCGGGATTATTAATCTGAATATGTACTTCCAATGGTTTTGACCCGCCAAAATTTCTATCAAAAAACTGAAAATCTTTTGTGACTTGATGGTCTTTTGGAAAATCGGCAATTAGCGGTGTGTCAACTACTAATTGAGTAACTGAAATACCGGCAAGGACAATTAGAAGGGTATAGACTACTAAGATTTTTTTACTGTTTCGAATAGTAATCAAAAACAATTGACTCAGCATATTATCCCACTGCGACCTGTGTCTCAGAGGGGGTG
>JAJCYL010000492.1 GCA_029262955.1 Cytophagales bacterium
TTGTATTAGCCCGTCGATATTAAGTTCCAATGGATCAACAGCTCCTTCAATTTCTGTCCAGTCGGTATTGCCAACCGTATTAGGGACATTAACTAAACTGCTTAGCCAGATGTATTCGAGTTCTAAATCTCCAAAGGATGATTGAGCCAGCTCTAAATTTTCAATTGTATTTTCTTGGTTAGGGTTGTATGAGCCTTCAAAGCCGATCACCCCACCACTAATAAATTGAGGTTTACATAAATCTATCGGTACTTCAACCACGTTGGACTCCCCCCAATAAGGTTCATCGCAACCAACTACCCTGGCACATCTTAAGAAGTAGGTAGTATGAGTCAGCCCATCAATATTAAGTTCCAAAGGATCAACAGCTCCTTCAATTTCTGTCCAGTCGGTATTGCCAACCGTATTAGGGACATTAACTAAACTACTTAGCCATACATATTCTAAATCTAAGTCGGCCACCAAAGAGCTGGCCAATTCAACATTTTCAACTTTGTTCTCCTGGTTTGGATTGTATGATCCTTCAAAAGCAATTTCACCCCCTGTAATCGATTGAGGAATACATTTATCGACTGTTACTTCAATTATGTTGGATTCTCCCCAATAATTTTCACAGCCCACGATACGGGCGCAACGCAGAAAGTATTTCGTTTCGGATAAACCTGGAATTTCGTACTCATTACTGTTACTGCCCTCAATCGATATCCATCCATTACTTCCATTATTGAATGGAACTTCGTTAGGATTCCAAAGCCATAAATATTCTATATCTGGAGAAACACCCGAAGCGTCAACAACACTTTCAATCAGGTTATTTTCAAGCGAAAACTGACCTTCAAGGCCAATTGATCCTCCGTTAATTGAAGATGGAGAGCAAGTATCTAAGCCATAGGCGAACTGAGCCCATAGAAAGGCAAGTGCAAAAAGACGCAATTTCATATTCTAGTTAGTAAATGGAAATAGTTAAAAACGTCTTTCCTCTAACTGCTTGGAAAGTTAAATATACAGTCGAGACCTGATTTATTCAAGTAAAAATACCTATATCACACGGCCTGTATAATCAGCCATGCATTAATTCAAATAGTATTTCATGGTTAGAAGAAAGATACCAACTAGGTATATATTAATGTAGTTTTGCGAAATAGTTCATAGAGCTCAGATATTGAAAACAAAGAAATTCAAAAAAGATAAAGTTAACATCGTCACCTTAGGCTGTGCCAAGAATATCGTTGACTCCGAGGTTCTCCTGACACAACTGAAAGGAAATGAGATCAACGCTGCTCATGAGTCAAATAAAGATGACTCTAATATTATAGTGATCAATACTTGCGGTTTCATTGACAATGCAAAGCAAGAATCTATAGATACAATCTTAAGATATGCTGATGCCAAAGACGAGGGCTTAGTCGAGAAGGTCTATGTCACCGGATGTTTAAGTCAGCGATATCGCGATGAACTTAAAGACGAGATTCCACAAGTTGATGATTGGTTTGGCACCCGTGAACTACCGCTTTTACTAAAGAAATTTAAAGCTGACTATAAACATGAATTAATTGGGGAACGTGTCCTCACTACTTCTAATCACTATGCTTATTTAAAAATATCGGAAGGTTGTGATCGGCCTTGTTCATTCTGTGCTATTCCAATAATGCGAGGTAAACACCTCTCAAGGCCCATTGAACAATTAGTTTTAGAGGCAAAGAATCTTGCAAAAAATGGCACCAAAGAATTATTATTAATTGCCCAGGACTCTACTTATTATGGCTTGGACATATACAAAAAAAGGAATCTTTCAGAGCTACTTAAACATTTATCGGATGTGGAGGGCATCGAATGGATAAGGTTACACTATGCTTTTCCAAGTGGTTTTCCAGAGGACATATTGGATGTAATGAACGAAAGATCAAACATCTGTAACTACCTGGACATGCCATTACAGCATGGGTCCAGCAAGATGTTACAATTGATGCGTCGTGGTATTGACAGACCCAAAACCGAAGCTCTTGTTGACAGAATTCGTGAAAAAATTGAGGGTATTGCTTTGCGGACGACATTGATTGCTGGTCATCCCGGCGAGACAGAAGCTGATTTCGAAGAAATGTGCGATTTTGTTGAAAAAATGCGCTTTGACCGTCTTGGCATCTTCACCTACTCACACGAAGAAAACACCCATTCATATAATTTGTCAGATGATGTGCCTGAGGAGTTGAAACAAGAACGAGCCAGTGACGTAATGGAGTTACAGGAAAAAATTTCCGGTGAGATTAATGAAAACAAGATTGGCCAAACATTCAAAGTACTCATTGACCGAAAAGAAGGCGACAGTTTTATTGGAAGAACAGAATTTGATTCTCCCGAAGTCGACAATGAAGTATACATTGACGCAAAGAAATATTTCCTTCGAATTGGCGATTTTGCCAATATCAAAATCAATCAAGCATCAGCATTTGACCTTTACGGAGAACCTGTAACTTATGAACCTGGAAACCATTAGTCTTGAGGAAACCGGTTGTTTCTCTCCATTGTTTATCGATTATATGAACAATAAGGATTCTCTCAAATCCTTTTATGGTCTCACACCTCAAATTGAGAGCTTCAAAAAACAGATAGCAAACAAGGAGTTTTCTGAATCGTCTCGAAAAGTGCTGAATACGGTATTAACTGACCAGTATGATGGGCTCGAAACTTCAGACGTAGTCCATACCAATATTGATCTCCTTAAAAAATCAACTACTTACACCGTTACAACCGGTCATCAATTAAATATCTGCACAGGACCCCTCTATTTCATTTATAAAATTGTCACGGTCATAAACATTTGCAAACAGCTTAAAGCGAAGTATCCAGAAAATAATTTTATACCTGTTTATTGGATGGCTACGGAGGATCATGATTTGGAAGAAATTAATCACTTCTTTCTTTTTGGTGAAAAAGTGCAGTGGGAAACAGATCAAACTGGTCCTGTGGGTAGAATGGATACAAAATCGCTGGAATCAATCTTTGATAAACTTCCTGAAAAAGCCGGACTCTTTATCAAAGCTTATAGGGA
>JAJCYL010000493.1 GCA_029262955.1 Cytophagales bacterium
ACTTGAATTAATTAGTTGATTTTATTCATTACAACAGCCAATTTTACGACAAATCCAAGAGTGTATAAAGAATTCATTTATGCTAGGCAAACTGCTCCGTGTGTCATCGTAAAGTTTCAACTGGATAACTGGTCAGATAAATTCGATTTAGACTATCAGAAATTCTTTAAAAATACGGAATATGTTTGCCTAAGTGCACATCGAAAGCCATTCTTTCCCTGGCTATTCTCCTCGATTGCCCAAAGAATTAGCCAATCAATAATTCGCATTTGGCCAATCACAAGTTTATTATCTTATGCTATTGATAAACGCTCATGGATATTGAAAAAGTATTTATCTAACATTAATTCCCAGCCGTCTCTTATCATAGCACATAACCCAGGATCACTTTATCCTGCACATAAACTGAGTGAAAAACTGGGAATCCCGTTTCATTTTGATGTTGAAGATTTTCATCCTGGAGAAGGTATTTCAAAATCTGATTACGATCCCAATAGCAATCCGATGGCCACGCTAATGAAACGGCTTCTCCCGTATGCTGATCGCGTTACTTTTGCCAGCCCTCTGATCATGAAGGAAAGTCTCAAACTTTGTCATAGTATTAAATATCCCATAGTCATCAACAATTGCTTCCCCCATTGTGAATTCCATTCACCTGCTGACTTGTCTTCCGAAGCTCATGAGAAGGGAGAGGCCTCGTCGAAGGCCAGCTCCACCACTAAACTTCGCTTAGTCTGGTATTCTCAAAACATAAATCATAGTCGTGGACTTGAACCGCTCATTGAAGCCATACAGGGGCTAAGAGGTGAGGTAGCACTCACACTCATCGGACAATTGCACGATGGGTTTGCTGCTTCATGGATCGAGCCAAATAGAAGTTTTATTGAGACCCTTGAACCCATGCCCCAAAAAGACCTGCATCGATCTCTGGTTAAATTCGATATAGGTTTGGCCCTTGAGCCTGGTAAAGATTTTAACAATGAGATAGCACTGTCTAATAAAATTTGGGCCTATTTCCAGTCGGGCTTATTCATTTTGGCCACCGATACTAACGCTCAGCAGCAATTTCTGCAAGAGCACCCGAAACACGGAATTTTAACTTCACCTATGCCTAATAAACTGAGAGATACCCTTGTCAAACTGATTGAGAAAAAAGAAAGCATTTGTGGAGAAATGATTCAGCGCTATGAAGCAGCCAAACCGTTTTCCTGGGAGCATGAATCACTGAAAGTTCTCCAATGATACAGCAAATCCGAAAAGTTATTCGAAAAAGTCCGTGGATACGAAAGTGGTTTGCCCTCCATATCGTCCCCTTGGGAATTTTTGATAGGGTAATTCTTTCAAAGAAACTTAATCAAGAATGGAAAGTAAGGTTGAAAACAACACTGGCCAGTCCGGACAATGAACACATACCCAGAGTTTCGAATGCGGGAAATGTGATTAGTGGTAAGCAGGTGATGCACAATGGGCTTAAAATAAATCTGGGTAGCTATTACGGACCTGAAGTGGCTCAGATTCTGTATCAGAACAAGGGAGTACACGAGCCTCAGGAAGAACGGGTATTTCAGGAAGTTCTAAAAACACTTCCCGAGGGGGCTACAATGATAGAACTTGGCGCATTTTGGGGGTTCTATTCCATGTGGTTTAATTCAAAATTAAAAGATGCAGAAAACTACCTGATTGAACCTGATCCATTTAATCTTGCAAGTGGCCAATTAAATTTTCGATTGAACAAATTAAAAGGCAGTTTCCACTCCTACTATATTGGAAAAGGAAAAAGTGAAAAGGAGCGAATAATCAATATCGATTCTTTTTGCAAAGAGCAGGCTATTCAGACCATCCATCTTTTGCACAGTGACATTCAGGGGTTTGAATTTGAAATGCTGGAGGGGGCTGAACAATCGCTCTCACGGGTTTGGTTCGTGTTTGTTTCCACCCACTCGAATGCACTTCATGAGCAATGCCAAAAATTCTTAGAGAAAAGAAATTTTAAGATTATCTGTAGCGCGAACAAAGATCAGTCCTTTTCTGAGGACGGGCTAATTGTTGCACAACATTCGGATATTAACTTGTTGGAGCCAATAGACATTTCGATCAGATCCTGAATGATGGAGCAGTCAGTTGTTTTAGCGCAACTGCCACGAGGAGGCTTAGCCAATAAACTTCTAGTGTGGTCACATGCGTATGCCTTCGCTACTAACAATAATTTGCCACTTTACGAAAGCTCATGGTCTCAATTCCTTCTTGGCCCGATACTTCGTGCAGAAAAATCAAAGAGATTTTACTTGAATTCAATTGTTCCGGGTCCACCGCTGCAGAGGCAATTCAAGCACTTGAAGAGAAAAATAATTCCGAAATCAGACTGGACAAAGATCGACATTGAACCTGATAAGGTATATGAATTCTCGGAAGTACCACAACACCAACACTATTTCGAGCTGGTTCAGCCATTCAGGGCGGAAATTCAGGCCAAATTCTATAATAAAGTCAAAAAGAATACTTTAGAGAAATTTAAGAGGCATACACCCCCCGAATTTTCCATTCACATTCGGTTAGGGGATTTCAAAAACTTTCCATGGACGATTTATGATTGGCTGTGGTATGAAAACCTGATTCATGAAATACGAGCTGAGGTTAACTACGAAATTCCCATAACGATTTTTTCAGATGGTAGCAAAGATGAAATACCGCTATTCGATAAAATTACTAACATAAATTACTGGAATTCGGGTAACGATCTACTTGATTTATTAATCCTTTCAAAATCGAAAATTTTGGTAACCTATCCCGGGAGCACATTTGGTCTCTGGGCAGGATTCACAGGTGATTCCATTCTAATCCACCAGAATGAGACAGAAGTACGGTCCCGGCTAAGTAACGAGATTTTCGAAGGTACTCCATTCGACGAATGCGACAAGCTAAAGGCCCCGTTGATTAATCAGTTACTTAAAGCCACCTCATTTAATTAGGCTTGCATTTTCTTTGTAATCAATACCCAAAACAAACCAGATTATCTTTTAACAGGTCTTGTCCGTCCTTCTCATAATCTATCCTCATTGGCCACCTTCCAATCTGGCCGGTGTCAATCGGGCACGTTTAACTGCCAACGCAGTATCCAGTCTAGGTTGGAAGACCACGGTGTTAACTGTAAAGTCGCATTTCTACGAAGAGCCGCCGGATCTTTCGCTACAGCTCACTGTAAATCCCGACATCAAAGTGCATCAGGTAAAGGCCTATGGCGTGACACGCCCCCGTTTAGTTGGAGATATTGGCCTGAGAGCTTTTACTTTTCTGTATCGTAAAGCACTGCAGCTGATTCGCGATGAGCAACCGGATTTTCTCTGGATTCCCATTCCCTCATTTTACGTTGCTCTTTTGGGAAGAGGGCTCCATGCGAAAACGGGCATCCCCTACGGTATTGACTACATCGATCCCTGGGTGCGGGACATCACCGGCCGCAATGATTGGCGCCATCGGCTGAGCAACTATGTGGCCCGCTTTCTGGAACCCATTGCCATCAAACATGCAGCCCTGATTACAGGTGTGTCTTTCGAATATTACCAACCTGTACTGAAACGAAATTTTGCGAAACGAAAATGGATAGACCCAAATAAGTCAATAGGTCAAAGCTTTAAGCGCAATGCAATTCAGCAAACAACTAAAAGTCAACCACCAACTACCAATAAACTACAACCACCGACTATTTTCCACACGTCGTTTCCCTATGGTTTCGATTTGCGGGATCATGAGATTGTGCTTGATAATGTCCCTGCTCCATGGGAGAGTGAAGGTTCAATTAAACCCTGGTTGTATGCTGGTGCTTTTTTACCTAATTCCCGGCTATTTGTCAAGTGCATGTTTTCTGCTTTGGAAGAGTTAAGGGGCGAAAAACAGTGGGATGATCGTATTCGTTTTTATTTTATTGGTACCAGTCAATATGCAGGTAAATCCATAACGGAATACGCAAAAGAATGTGGTTTGAAAGATATTGTTAAAGAACATCGGGGGCGTTATCCCTATTTGGAAACCCTTAATTTTCTGTCTACGGCTGATACTGTAATGGTGATCGGTAGCACGGAAATGCACTACACGGCCTCCAAGGTATTTCAGGCGTTGCTCAGTAAAAGTCCGGTATGGTCAGTATTTCATGAAGCCAGTTCGGCAGTGAAGGTTATGATGGAGTGTCAGGCAGATCAGTTCCTGGTAAAGTACCAGGATAAAATGACTGAGGATGAACTGACAGGATTAATAAAAAAGAGTTTCGTAAAAAGATTAAGTATGACGAATTGGGATCCTGATTTGACAGAATTGGAAAAATATTCGGCGAAGGAGTCCGCGAGGAAGTTGGTAAGTGCGATAGAGAAGGTGCTACTCTCGAAGAGAGAGGGTTAGGAGGTTTCTGGCTCTGTACCTGAATATATTTCTGACAACTAAATGGCTTTGAAGAAGATAGCTATAGTAACTACCCATCCCATTCAATACTACGCCCCATGGTTCAAACTACTGGCTGAACGTAATAAAGTCGAACCAGTTGTATTCTACACCTGGAGCCAGGCCGAGAATGGTGTACAGGACAAGGATTTTGGAAAGACTATCCATTGGGATGTGCGCTTAACTGAGGGATATAGACATTATTTTGTAAATAATACCTCCAAGTCTCCTGGAAGCCATCATCGAAAAGGGATTGTAAACCCTACTCTAATTCATGAAATTGAAAAAGAGAATCCTGATGCCATACTTATATTTGGATGGAATTTTATCAGTCACTGGGAGGTGATGAAATATTTTAAGAAAAGGGTTCCACTATGGTTCCGTGGAGATTCTACGGTCATTGACCCCATGCCATTTTGGAAAAAAATGTTGAGGAGAATATACCTTTCTAGGGTCTATAGTATTGTAGACACGGTCTTTTATGTCGGCAGGGCCAATAAACAGTATTTTCAATGGGTCGGTCTTCAAGAAGAACAATTAAAATTCGCACCCCATGCTATAGATAATGAAAGATTCTATGTGGACCAATTTGACATAGAAGCTCAAAAGTGGCGAGATCAGTTGGGCTACACAAAGGAGGATATAGTATTGATCTATACAGGGAAGCTTATTCCCAAAAAAGGAGTTATTGAGTTAATCAAAGGAGTACAGCACATCAATCAAAGTGCAGATTTGCGATTGAAGTTACTGATTATCGGAGATGGTGTGCAAGCCGAGATGATAGACCATGTGGCATTAAAAGATTCTAACATTAAGCGCCTTCCTTTCCAAAATCAGTCCAAAATGCCGTTGATATACAGATTGGGAGATGTTTTTTGCCTACCCTCAAAGGGACCTGGTGAAACCTGGGGGTTGGCAGTGAATGAAGCCATGGCTAGTGGCCGGCCTGTTTTGGTAAGTGATAGAGTGGGCTGTGCCTGGGATTTGGTAGAAACCGGGAAGACAGGATATGTGTTTTGTGCCGGTAATGAGGAAGACCTTCAG
>JAJCYL010000494.1 GCA_029262955.1 Cytophagales bacterium
TCTATTTGTATAGTAAGTAATCATAGTCTGGTTTTGAGGCCACGGTGTGGCGCAAGAAATAAAAAATTTAATGTTCCATAGCTGGTTGAGAAAAAGACCGGAGACATATGTTTCCGGTTCTTTTTTTATATTCCATGGTTAAACTGAAACCTTTATGCCTCAGCAGAATTTCAGTTCTTTGGATGAATTAATAGAAGCGGCTACTGAATTGAACCGGGTACGATATGCAATCTCACTGGGGGTCTCAACAAAGCTATCACAATCAACACTTCGCGTAGTTGATGTTCTTACACCTGATCACTACCTGATTGTCTACGGTTCACTCGCACCCGGACAATCCAATCATCATGAGCTCAGCCACCTTGAAGGTACCTGGGTTAAAGGTCACATCAACGGATATGTAAAACAGATCGGTTGGGGTGCCAATCTCGGTTATCCAGGGTTGTCATGGGACCAAAATGGGCCAAGAGTTGAAGCTTCCATCCTACATTCCACAGGGTTACATCAACATTGGAATAAATTAGATGAATTTGAAGGCCACGAATATAATCGCATGATTATTCCATTTATCGCGGATGATAATCAAACAGGATTAGGTCATGCTTACTGCCTTCATGACAGCACCGAGAAGTGATTATTCATACCTCAGTGAATCTACAGGATTATTGTTAGCCGTTTTCCATGTTAATCCAACAATTGAAATAATTGCCAGGCCAAAAACCAAAATAAGCCCTAACACCAAAGTCCACCAGTTGACCGTCACACTATAAGCCACTCTGTTGGTCCACTCCTGATTGATCCACCAGGCAATTGGGGTACCTATGATTGCCGATAGCACTATTAACGTAAGATATCCGCGTGAAAGAAGATAAATCAGTTGTCGAAGGTTAGCACCCAAAGTTTTTCTGATTCCAACTTCCTTTACTTTTAACTGCACATGATGTAAGATCATACCAAACTGCCCTAAACAGGCAATCAGGATCGCCAAAGCTGACACAACGCCCACTATCCTGGTTATATCCAGGAACTCATTGTACATATCGTTCAACTCGAATTCAAAGTGTGTGTATTCAAAAGGATGAAGTTTATCGAATTGACGCCAAATACCTTCTATCGAAAGTGCAGCCTCTGCTTCGTCCAATTCTTTGTATCGAATATTAACAAAACGGGAACCCTCATTGGCATAAGTCAAAATCAATGGTCCGGAGTCCCGAAAAAGTAAATTGTACTTGAAATCGTCTATCACGCCAATCACACGCTGAGATGGACCATCCTTTGACAACCGAATGAGCGCATTTGGGCTCGAAGGTTCGATCTTCAACACTCCTGCCGCTTGCGCATTAATGAGCAAGCCAAGCGAATCGGATTTGATTACACTATCAAAATTTCTACCTTCTATTAACTCTATACCGAAATTCTTCAAAAAGTCTTCATTCACTGAAAATTTTGACATAGCAACAGGTTCCAATCCACCCTGCTTATAAACATCAATTTTCGGGGCAATGTCCAAACCAGGAAAGATATTGGTAACAGAGACTCCACTAATCTTGGAATCTCTCATTAATTCCGATTTGAAAGCGTCATAAGGCATATCCTTTAAAGGAACATTGATCAAATTGGACTGGTCAAAACCATAATCCATTTGAAAGAAATGCGTGGCTTGCCGCTGCAATACAATAGCAGTTACAATGAATACTATCGAGCTGGTGTATTGTAGAAAAATGAGACTTTTCCTGATCAAAAATGATGACCTGGCGCTTGATTCCTTTCTACCCAATGCCTTGGAAAATGACATTTTCCCTACATACCAGGCTGGATACCCTCCAGCTATAAATCCGATAAAAATAGCGAATACCAGAAAAATAAGATAAATATGAAAGTTGGCCATCATATCAATCCTAATGTCACCATTGATGTCACGCAACACCTTGAGATCATTATAGGCCGGTATCAAGAAACTCAACAACGCCAATGACAAAACCCAAGAAAACAGAACTGTTACCTGTGCTTCAACCAAAAACTGGATAAACACTTGTCTCTTTGTCGCACCAACAATTTTTCTAATACCAACTTCCTTTGCACGCTTTATAGCCAGAGCAATGGCCAACCCTACATAATTGAATGTGGCTGAAAGCATCACAATGGCAGCCAAAATGCCAAGAAACCAAGGCACAAAAAAGGGTGTGACAAAGCCTATTTCATTGCGTACTGGTTCGCCCATGCTGACATCAGCCAGAGATTGAATTCCAAAACTGTAATCTGCCTGATTTTCAGGGGGAAGGAGCTTTACAAAATCACTCAAAGTCCTTTCAATAGCTGGAAGGTCATCTGATTTAGCTTTAATATAATTTCTGAAACGATTTGCCCCTTCAATCCAATCCTTCTGCAAATTTATAGCATCGTCTCGCTGGTTGAAGGACGAAAATGAAATGATAACATCAAATTCAATATGACTTCTTCCAATTAATTCATCAATTACTCCTGTCACCAAAAAACTACCAAGCCCCTTAATCTCAATTTGTTTTCCAATTGGGTTTTCATCAAGAAACAACTTCTCTCCAAGCTCTTTTCTCAATACTACTGAATTGGGATTTACTAAAGCACCTGCTTTACTATCGACTAAATCAAAATTAAAAAAGTTCAAAAAGTTGGATTCCGCATATAGGCCTTTGAAATCGAAGATTCTATCTCCAAATCTGATTTCGTTATTCTCTTGAATTAACCTTGTCGTCTCAAGAATTTCCGGATGATTTAGCTCAAGTCGTTCTGTAGTTTCGTAAGGAGAAGTTGCGTAATGTCTAACCGCATCACGCTCTTTATCATAAATGCCGGTAAGTACCCGATAGGCATTTTCCTGGTCAGGCATGTGGTTGTCCATGCTACCCTGGTCAATAATAAAAAGTATGATCAACAAACACAGGGTAATGGCGGTTGCCAGACCGAAAATATTAATTGCAGAATAAATCCTGTTTCTAAGAATATTTCTGATGGCTACGTTAAAATAATTGCTGAGCATAATTGAGGCTATGTGCAAAGAGCAATGTGCACTGCTCTCTGCGATTTACTACTCATTTCTGAGATGATCAACTGGATTAATGCTGGCCGCACTGTAAACTTTTGTACCTACAGTTAGGGATGCAATAAACGTCAGGAGTACAACTGAAAAAGCCATAGGCCATAAATCAATGGGAAGACGATAAGCATATATAATGTCTAACAACCAGTCCATGACGAAGTATCCCGAGATACACCCTAAGATTGCTCCTGTGAGTAACAGTCCAGCAAAATTTTTATTAAGTAAGTGAATAATACTCAGGACTGAAGCACCCAAAACCTTTCTAATACCAATTTCTTTTATACGTTTTATAACATTAAGTGAAACGAGGGTGTATAACCCAATTGAGGATAATAGAATCGAGATGAATCCAACAAAAAAGTTCACACTATTGATAATGTTGTTTGTGTCCTGAACAACTTCTATAGCCCTGGATTGATAGTAGCCATTATAAGGTATTAATGGAAAGATCTCAGCCCACTTCTGCTCAATAAAATCATTGGCTTCATTGAGCTTACCATTTTCTATTCTTGCTGTCAAAAACTTGTAGTCTTCCGGCCTTGCAAGAGTTATTATCGTTGGGCGAATCGTTCCTCCCCTCATAATAATCTTTTCATGAAAATTATGGACGATACCCACCACTGTAAAATAGGCAGTGTCGAGGTACAGGCGTTTTCCAATTGCCTCAGAACCATTCTGCCAGCCAAAGTTTTTGACCAGTTCTTCGTTAACAAGAAGGTTTTTAGCATCCGGTCCATCTATTCCCAATTTGAATACCCGCCCCTCCTTTAATTGGATACCCATAGTTTCAATGTATTGATGCCCAACATTCAACCAACCTACCTCCCAATCATTGCCTTCATGTTGAAACGTAGCGTCGGCATGGTTAAAAGCCAGTTGAGTATTTGATCCGGTTGTTAGGACAATATCAGGATTTTGAGTAAGTGCATTATCAAGCTTAACAAAGTCACTTTGGCCATTGATAGGTATGACAATTGATTTGTCAAGGTCGTATCCTTGATCTAATGATGTCTGATAATGACCATTCTGATAGAAAACAATGCTGGCAAAAATGTTATAAACAGTAATAATGAATTGACCGGCAATTAGAATCCTTAGAAATTTGTTACCCGAACCAAACTTTGTTTTACCCCTAAAAATATTGATAGGTTTAAAGGAGCTGATGTATACTGATGGATAGATTGCAGAGAATATGGCTACAATAAAAAGTAAGGACACCAAAAAAACTATTAGTTCTATATTATTTAATAAGTCCATTTCAATATGCAGGAACCAAAAAAGATTATTAAAGGCCGGCACTAACATTTCAGCCAGTACCAACCCAATTACCAGGGCTGCAACAATGAGCATTAAATTCTCAAGGAGGAATTGTACAATTAGTTGAATTCTAGATCCGCCAAAAACTTTTCGTACACCGATTTCCTTTAAGCGACGGTTCGAAAATGAAATTGAGGTGTTAGTAAAATTGAAACATGATCACAAAAGGATAAGGATAGCCGAAGAATTTAATCCCCAGATAGCCGCTGGTCCCATCCCACTCCAAAAGTCACTGTGATCAATGAACATTTCATTTTGGGCCCAATTATCTATTCGTTCGAGGTAATAGTTATCAAATGCCAGGTGCTTGTTTGCTTCCTGTTGAATAGGGATATAAGCC
>JAJCYL010000495.1 GCA_029262955.1 Cytophagales bacterium
ATATCATTGAATGAGATCTTTATCGGAGCAACCTCATTCATGCTTTTTCTCGCTTCCATCGCCTTGTCCATGTTAATTTCCATGGTCAGGTAGAAATGAGGAGCGGTGAATTTACTTTCTGACAACCTCTTGGCGATTGTCTTTCTCATCTGACTGACAGGAGTCTCCTCAAAACTTTCTTCACCAACTACTTGTGGCAGGCTGACTGCAGCACCTTCTGTGGAAGTGGAGCCAGTTGCTGAGGGTGTAAATGCTTCAACGTCTCTTTTAATTATCCTGCCACCGTCACCTGTTCCTGGTATTTGCGAAAGGTCATAGCCTTTATCGGCCGCAACTTTCTTAGCCAGAGGCGAAGCGATTACTCTTCCATTGGTAGTTGTACTTGTGGCTGGGGTAGCGGTTACGGGCGCAGGAGCAGATGACACTGCTGGCTTAGTCGTTTCAGTAGCTTCGGGAGCAGAGGTTGCACTTTCACTATCTGAACCAGCATTTGCCTTATGCGCCTTGATTAGTGTTTCAAAGTCAGCTCCTTTTTCACCAACGACCGCAAGAACTCCATCAACGGCAACTGACTCGCCCTCTTTTGGACCGATATAGAGTAAAACTCCATCCCAATAAGATTCGAGTTCCATGGTGGCTTTATCGGTTTCGACTTCAGCCAGTATATCTCCTGATTTCACTTCGTCTCCAACTTTTTTCAACCAGGAAGCAATTGTTCCCTCAGTCATGGTATCACTCATTTTAGGCATTGATATGAGCTCTGCTTTAATGCCTGAAGTATCAATTGACTCTCCGCTAGTTTCTACTGGTGAAGGAGCAGGTTCTTTTTCTGCGGCTGGTGCTGAACTGCCATTTCCAGCAGCAGAGGCCTGTTTGATCAATTCACTTACATCTTCTCCTTTATCACCGATAATGGCTATGACACCGTCTATTGGTACAGCATCTTTTTCATTTACACCAATATGCAAAAGAACCCCGTCCCAATAAGACTCCAGTTCCATTGTTGCTTTATCAGTTTCAACCTCAGCCAGGATATCTCCGGACTTCACTTCATCTCCAACTTTTTTTAGCCAAGACGCGATGACACCTTCTTCCATGGTGTCACTCATCTTAGGCATTCGGATAACTTCTGCCATTTATACGATCTTTTCTAATGTAACTTTTTTAACCAATTAATGTTGGTAGTTCAAATATATAACCTGTAAACTAAGCATGCTATATTGAGTTTAACAATTATACATTTGAGGTCCATTAGATTTGTGATTCGAAATGCTTTCTAAATCATTAGTAACTCGACTAGAATATCAGCATGAGACAATAGCTGACCTACTTCAAGACCTTAGTCCTGAAGATATGAATAAACGATTAAGTCCAAAGAAGTGGTCAATTGCTGAAAATGTAGCCCACCTCGGCAGATACCAGGAGGTTTTTCTAGATCGGATCAAGAAAATCATTAATGAAGACAAACCTGTATTTGGCCGTTACAAAGCGGAAATTGACAAGTCATTTGAAAAATGGTTAGAGATGTCAACCGATGAAGTAATTGAATCTATTGATATAATGGGGAAGGAAATCTTTCATACCATAAATAATCTCACTAGTTTGGGTTTAACTAAAAAGGGGAAGCATCCCAAACTTGGATGGATGGACATCACGGAATGGGCTGAATTTTATTTGCTACATGAGGCGCATCATATTTATACCATTTTTTGGCTTAAAAATGAGTTAAAAGCTTAATGCCAATCCAGACCAAATCAACCTATGAATCTCCAGGTGTCCTATTCAGTAAACATCTACAAACTATATACCCTGCAATTGTCAGGAGGGTGAAAACCCCAGCTTATACCAGAGAAAGGATTAATACCTCGGATGGTGATTTTTTAGATTTAGATTGGATTAGAAATGGTCATTCACATCTGGTAGTAGTTTCACATGGACTGGAAGGAAACACCACCAGGGCGTACATGGCTGGAATGGTAAATGCCTTCGAAAGTGCTTTCGATGTCCTTGCCTGGAACTATCGGGGTTGTAGTGATGAAATGAACAAGAAACCCTTTTCTTATCACAGTGGAGCGACTTATGATCTCGAAACTGTTGTCCAATACGGTTCCTCAAAAGGCTATCAGAAAATATCTTTGATAGGATTCAGCCTGGGGGGGAATATGACGCTTAAATACCTCGGTGAAGAAAGCACGAGCAAACCCAGTGAGCTAAGTAGTGCTGTGGCATTTTCTGTTCCCATTGATTTACATGATTGTGCCAGACAAATACATCACAGATCCAACTTTCTGTATGAAAGAAGGTTTCTCAAAAGTTTCAATAAAAAGATAAGAGACAAATCACAGGTATTTGAAGAGATAGATGCTACCCTATTGACTCGGGTTAAATCGGTATATGATTTTGATGAATTGTACACTGCGCCATTGAGCGGTTTCAAAAATGCGATTGATTACTATGAGCAGTGCAGTGCCATCAATTTCATAAAAGGAATAACTGTGCCGACCTTAGTGGTTAATGCATTAAACGATCCATTTCTTGGTTCCAATTGCTTTGATCAGCGTGAATTTGAAAAATCAGCTATGGTTTCATTCGAATTGCCAAAGACTGGAGGCCACTGCGGGTTTCCAAATTTCAATGACAATGGTATCTACTGGTCTGAACGAAGGGCCGTGGAGTTTATCAAAAACATTGGATAGGAGCCACGAATGCTCGAATTAGACCTTATTTAATTTAGACCTTATTTAATTAGTGAATTCGTGGCTAATGATCAAAGGCTCCCTAATCTTAGTGGTTAAAGCATTAAACGATCTTGGTTCCAAATGCTTTGATCAGCGTGAATTTAAAAAATCAGCTATGGTTTATCAAAAACATTGGATAGGAGCCACGAATGCTCGAATTAGACCTTATTTAATTAGTGAATTCGTGGCTAATGATCAAAGCTCTCTAATCTTAATATTCCGAAACCATACCGGATCGTTATGGTCCTGCAATGCAATCCGACCTTTTTTGGCAGTACCAAAAGCTGGCTTGTCATTAAACTTACTGTTTGCAACCAGCTCATTCCATTCAGGGGTCCACATTTCAATTTCCACCACTTTAACTCCATTCATCCAATGTTCTAATTTGCCCTGGTTAATGATCAATCGAATTTTGTTCCATTCCCCTACAGGATTGACATTTTCCTGACTACATGAGATCATATCATAAAGGTCACCAGCTCTGTGCGTCTTGATTTGGCCATCTGCATGACGCTCATTATCTAGTACCTGCATTTCAGGTCCGGTATGCCAAATAGCATTATATTCATCTGATTCGATCACATTATAAATGATGCCGCTATTACCACCCGGAGAGATCTTCCACTCGAGATTAAGCTCATAATTGGTAAATTCATCATCTGTCAATATATCTCCTCCTTCCGCTGCGGTTGCTTCATCTTCATTTTCCTCATCTCCGACAAAATAAAGTGCACCATCCTGTGCCTTCCATTTTTTGCCAATGGTATTGGTTTTGAACTTGTGCCATCCTTTAGTCGACTTTCCATCAAAGAGCAATTTCCATCCCTCTGCTTTCTCAGCTTCAGTTAGTTGATTGGGCGCAACTTCTTCAGTTTTAGTTTCGGAAACCTCTTTAGCTTTTTCTTTAGGCTGGGAACATCCCAAAGCAAAGAGTATCAAAATGGAAAATAGGTGGTTGTAATTTGTCTTCATTTGGTAAATCTATTCAAAACCAGTTGTATTGCCCAAATCACGGAATTGTGGCATATTACAGGTCGTGATTTATTAATTAGTGCACAATTATGAACAAATCTATTCACACCCGATTAAGTATCATGATGTTCCTCGAATTTTTTGTTTGGGGGTCATGGTTTGTCACCATAGGATCATACCTGGGAGGTATTGGTTTCAATGGAGCTAATATTGGGAGTGCCTATTTAATGAATAATATCGCTGCAATTATTGCCCCTTTCTTTATTGGGATGGTGGCTGACAGATTCTTTAGTTCTGAAAAGGTAATGGGTGTATTGCATTTAGTTGGTGCTGTGGTTATGTATTATACCACAACGGTGACTGAAACGGCTACCATTATTGTGTTACTACTAATATATAACTCCTGTTACATGCCTACGCTGGCATTGGTCAACAACATTTCATTCCAACAAATGAGTGAGCCGGATAAGGAATTTCCTAAGATCAGAGTGTGGGGAACCATCGGCTGGATCATAGCTGGATTGGCAATTAGTTTCATATTGGCACCGATATTTAACAATGTTGAAGCCACCAGTGTGCCATTAATTATGGCTTCAATTGCATCGGTACTAATGGGGCTCTACTCCTTTACATTGCCTGGGACACCTCCAAAAAATGTTGGAGAAGAAATTACCATAGGTGACATTTTAGGACTCAAAGCCATTCGATTAATGAAGGATACTTCATTTGCCATCTTTGTCTTGAGCTCCTTATTGATTTCAATTCCTTTAGCCTTCTACTACGCCTTTACCAATGTATATCTGAATGATTTAGACATGTCTAATGCTGCGGCAACCCAATCTATGGGGCAAATGTCCGAAGTCCTTTTCATGATTCTGATGCCATACTTTTTTGTACGGCTTGGTGTGAAAAAAATGCTGTTGGTTGGCATGTTGGCATGGGTCGCCCGGTATGCCTTGTTTTCCATGGGTGATGGTGGTGCGATGGTTTGGATGATTTATCTGGGAATTATATTACACGGTATTTGTTATGATTTCTTTTTTGTGACCGGCCAGATCTATGTGGACAGAAAGGCCCCAAGAGATATCAGAGCAAGTGCTCAGGGGTTCATTACTTTAATTACTTATGGTATCGGTATTGGACTGGGATCTATAATTTCCGGCAATGTCCTGGATTTATTTACTGAAGATGGGGTTAAAGACTGGTCGACATTCTGGTGGATACCTTGTCTCTTTGCTGCTGGTGTTTCGCTTATGTTTGTTGTTGCCTTTAAAGAAAAGAAATCTGAAAATGAGGAAGTATGAATAAATTTTTAAAAGTCTGGTCGTTGGTTTTCTTAATTGGTTGTCAGTCTGTCACTCAAGAGAAATCCATTTCTGAAGTGAATCAGGCAACTATTGGTAAGCATATAGAACGACTGGCATCAGACGAATTCCTTGGACGAATGCCTTTTACTGAAGGCGAAGTAAGAACAGTAAATTACTTGAAAGAGGAGTTCCAGAAACTAGGACTTTCACCCGGAAATGGGGACAGCTACTTTCAGGATGTGCCCATGTTAGAAATCACAGGGACTCCATCCAAAACAATGGCGATCTCCGGACCAAAAGGCGATTTCGACCTGAAATATTGGGATGATTTCGTAATTCATTCAGAAAAGGCATTGGAGAACGTCTTAATTGAGAATTCAGAACTTGTTTTTGCCGGTTATGGAGTTGTTGCTCCTGAATATGGTTGGAATGATTATGAAGGAATAGATTGGACAGGGAAAACAGCGGTGGTCTTGGTTAATGATCCAGGATTTGGATCTGGTGACTCAACTTTATTCAAAGGAGACGCTATGACCTATTATGGCAGGTGGACTTATACCTATGAAGAAGCAGGAAGACAGGGAGCTGCTGGAGTACTTATTATTCATGAGACTATCCCGGCGGCTTATGGCTGGAATGTAGTTCAGAATGGCTGGAGTGGCGCCAAATTGGGACTGGAAAGTGAAGCACCCAAGGCAGACGTCCAGGGTTGGATTACCAGAGATGCAGCCATCAAATTATTTGAAGCTTCTAATCTTGAGAATAAGAAATTTAAAGAATTGGCTAGAAGCAAGGACTTTAAACCTATTCCTTTGGGTATAACAGCTTCTGTTAGTTTGACGAACAGGATTAAGAGAGATGTATCCAAAAATGTGGTGGCAACAATTCCAGGGACAGACAGAGCAGATGAGTATATCATTTATTCTGCTCACTGGGATCATTTTGGAGTTGCTGCTCCGCTTAATGGAGATTCTATTTACAACGGGGCAGTTGATAATGCTTCGGGTACTGCATGTATCGTTGCCATTGCAGAAGCCTTTAAAAATGGCGAAGCCCCAAAGCGATCGGTAGTATTCATGGCTGTTACCGGAGAAGAACAAGGACTTTTGGGCT
>JAJCYL010000496.1 GCA_029262955.1 Cytophagales bacterium
AAGTAAGATCGTCATTCCTGCGTAGGCAGGGATCTCCATGATATGTGGTAACCATGGGAGATCCCCAGGTCCATCTGTAGAATAACGGACTTCCTTCCGGTTTCGTTTGTACCCCAAATTTGTTCGTTTGCGAAATGTTACAGCTCGCTAAGGGGTCTTCCTACATGAAATGCACTTTCTTCAGGGTCCCTTGCAGGAGACCCTGAGAGGAAGGAAAGATGGCGAAAAAGGAAGAAAGATCGTCATCCCTGCGTAGGCAGGGATCTCCATGATATGTGGTAACCATGGGAGATCTCCAGGTCAAACTGTAGAATAACGGACTTCCTTCGGGTTTCGTTTGTACCCCAAATTTGATCGTTTGTGAAATGTTATGTCTCTTGTTGATGTCAAATGACAGGAACCAAAAAAAGCCCCAATCTCTCGGGGCTTTCATTATCTAGTTAAAAGGGTTCTACCCTATTTTTGCAATCAAGTCAGCAGTTCGGTTAGAATAACCAGACTCATTGTCATACCATCCAACAATTTTCACCAACGTACCATTAGCAGCAGTCAGTTTTGAATCAAGGATACATGAATGAGGATTGCCCACGATGTCAATGGATACAATAGGATCTTCAGTGTATTCCATAATACCCTTCATCGGACCATCGGCTGCTGCTTTCATGGCAGCATTCACTTCTTCTGCGGTTACTTCTTTCTTCAATATACAGGTCAAGTCAGTAACTGAACCAGTTGGAGTCGGTACTCTCATGGCAATACCGTCTAGTTTGCCTTTCAGGTGCGGCAGAACTAATCCTACTGCTTTGGCAGCTCCAGTCGAAGTGGGAATGATTGAAAGTGCGGCTGCCCTTGCCCTTCTTAAATCTCTATGTGGCGCATCATGGATCCGCTGGTCAGAGGTATAGGCGTGAGTAGTGGTAATGTATCCTTTCTCAATTCCCCAGTTGTCATCCAATACCTTGGCCATTGGAGCCAGGCAATTAGTAGTACAAGAAGCATTGGAGAGAATTTTCTCGTCCCCAGTCATTGTCTCGTCATTCACACCAAGTACCACGGTTGGGATAGCACCTTTGGCAGGAGCCGAAATCACAACTTTACCGGCGCCGGCATTTAAGTGACCGGAAGCACCCGCTTCATCTACAAATATTCCAGTCGATTCTAAAACCACATCGACGTTCAAATCACTCCAAGGCAATTGATTTGGATCTTTTTCAGCGTAAACAGGGTATTTTTTTCCATCCACAATGATGCCATTGTCATCGCTCTCGACTTTGCCAGGAAAACGGCCGTGGATTGAATCGTACTTTAATAAGTGGGCTAATGTCTTTGTGTCAGTTAAATCATTCAGTGCAACGATTTCAATGTTGTCCTTTTGTAATAAAGCTCTGAAAGTAACCCTTCCGATTCTTCCGAAGCCATTAATTGCGACTCTAGTCATTAGTTGTTTGTTAATATGTTATAAACCATTTTAAGCGTGCAAAATTACTATTGCCTATTACCAAAACAAACTTATGCCTCAATGATTTATCTCATTTTTACTGTGGTCTATTTGTAAAATAAGAACCGCCTCATATCTTTGCAGCCTTATTTGAGGAATCGAGTTTGGCAGATGAGGAATTTCTCTCTTTATCACACACATGCTCAGACTCAGACTCATACCCAATGGGCCCGTTCGTCTAGGGGTTAGCCTGCCTAACGGCAAGGCAGGGACGTCCAGGTTTTTCACCCAAAGGGTGACCACCCGTAGGGGTGGCATCCTTGGTAACAGATTAAGAAGAATGTTCTTTGTCTATGTTTTGAAAAGTTTAAAAGATCAGACTACATATATTGGTAGTAGTGAGGATTTGGAGCGAAGAGTGAAGGAGCATAATGCCGGTAAAACCAAATCTATCAAACACAAAATACCTTTGGAACTAGTCTACTACGAAGCTTATTTGACCAAAACTTTAGCTCGGAAACGAGAGATTGAATTGAAGAAAAATAGCGCTGCCAAGGAAAAATTGTTTCGTAGAATATTTACGTAGCTGGCCCGTTCGTCTAGGGGTTAGCCTGCCTAACGGCAAGGCAGGGACGTCCAGGTTTTTCACCCAAAAGGGTGACCACCCGTAGGGTGGCATCCTGGTAACAGTTACGATTATTGCCATTATGGCCCGTTCGTCTAGGGGTTAGGACGCCAGGTTTTCATCCTGGTAACAGGGGTTCGATTCCCCTACGGGCTACATAGAAAAGCTGACCAATTGGTCAGCTTTTTTGTTTATCAGAATCTATCCAAAACGCCTAATTTCAGCTAATGATAGGAGTGAATTGTTTTTTCTGTCTGAGCAAGCAACCATGCCGAAACGATGAAGGCCATGTGAATTGCAATTTCAATCAGAATCCCCGTGACCGAGTCACCCTGAATCGAGCCTCTTATATCTATGAATGTCTTCAGAAGATGCACACCTGATATGGATGCAAGAGAGGTAGCGAATTTAATTTTCAACATACCTGCATCCAAACCATCTAACCATTGAGGTTTGTCATCGTTATCCTCAAGATCAATGTGGCTGGTAAAAATTGAATAACCTCCAATTATGGTCATAATAATTAGATTCATTACCATTGAAATGTCCACTAAACCCAATACCATGAGCATAACTTGGCCTTCGGTAAACTTATTAATCACCCCCTCTTCATCAGGTAGTCCTATAAACATCCCCTCATACATAATATATAATTCATGCATGAATTGATACAAATAGAAAAACGAACCAATAGCCAGGCCCATGTACATGGGTGCCTGTACCCATCTACTCCAGAAGATGATTTTCTCAAAAAAATTCTCGAATGACTTCAGAGGATCTGACAATGTGATATTTTTTTAAGTTTGGCCTTTAAATTAGGGTCTTTTAAGAACTAATAATAATATTTTATCAATAACGTCCCAAAGAGATCGTTGAAAATAGGGTGTGCTATTCCTTTCCCGCGAGCCTATGATGAGACGATAATCTAATCATCAATAGCCTGATAGATGAATTGACTCATTTTTTGGTTGTAATAACCTGAATAAGGTTCCAGTTGTGTCATCAAAACCGCAACCAATTCCTCCTTAGGGTCAATAAAAAAATAGGTGCAGTATGCACCACCCCATGCGTAAGTGCCTTCACTAATTAAATCTTTTGAATCTGCCAGGTCCGTTAGCACACTAAAACCCAGTCCAAAACCGTAGCCACCGTCTTGCGAGAAAAGTTGGTCGACATGATTAACCGTCATTAGTTCAATCGTTTTTCGGCTCAGATAGCGTTTGCCGTTCAACTTCCCATTATTGATGAGCATTTGACAGAATGTGGCATAATCCTCCGGTGTAGAGAAAAGGGCATTTACTCCGCTGTGAATGGTGTTGCCAGTAAGCTGATTACCACCAAGACCACCTACTTCGACTTTCACCAGGCTATTGGTGGAATCCACCCTGTGAAGTTTGACTACGCGATGATGTTCCGATTCCGGAATGTTATATCCCGTGTTTTTCATGCCCAGTGGGTCGAAAAGCCGTTTTTTAAGAAACTCCTCAGTACTCATGCCGGAGAATTGTGCGATCAGAACAGATAGAACATCAGGTGAGGCACTATAATACCACTGCTCTCCTGGATGTCCGATAAGAGGAAGATCCAGCATTCTGTTGACCCGATCTTCGACAGTCTGATGTTCCTCATTATACATAGCATCCAAATAGTCCCGATCCAACTGACTTGGTCCAAGGCCGTGAGATAAGCCGGCTGTGTGGCTTAGAAGATGCGCTATAGTAATCTCTTTATTCGCGGGTTCAGTCGGTCCATTCTCCCCCGTGTTCCGGTCAAGTGTCACGACCCTATCTCTGAACTGAGGGAGGTATTTTGTTACTGGATCATTAAGTAAAAAGTGGCCTTCTTCATAGAGCATCATAAAGGCGACAGTGATAATTGGTTTGGTCATAGATTGAATGAAGAAAATATCATCGACAGCCATTTTTTCACCAGTTTCAACATTCCGGGTGCCCAGTGAAACATTATGCACAGTTTGACCTCGACGCACGATCAGTGAAACGGCTCCCGGAATCCTACCCTCGTCGATTTCATTCTGAAGAAATGCCTCATATCGCTGTAATCGCTCAGGCGAAAAACCAGGATCCGGTGTTTGTTCGTGTTTGGCTTTTTGGCATGAAACAAAAACCAAAAAAAGCATTAGATGTAGCAACTGGTTGATTTTCATTAATAGTAGATGTTTAGAGTGACACTAAAAGTAAGGAAAAGTGGCAAAATGTTTACAGTCATCACCCCATTCTGTATTCCGTTGATTGAGTGAACCAATGAAGGCCACTCCCGCAGGGGAAAAGCTGGTGATGAGATTCAAAACGAATTTAACTGCAACTAGCTGCATTTGAAAGGGCCGTTGTATTGGAGCAGACGCTTCATTCAAGGGTTGTAAGGTTCAGGTAAAAGGGAGTCAAAGAGACTCACCCAAGATCAATCTATAACCATCCGTTTTCTATTTCTACTTTTCAGATTGAATGGGTGGGGTTGGATCAGAAAGGTAGGCCTTATAAACATGTCCTTTCCTTCGTTCATCAAATTCAGCTCTGGCATCCGTTCGTAGTTTCTCATTCTCAAATGCATCCACGATGGTCATTCCGATAGCTTTAGCGGCATGCATCATCCCTTTGTGACCAATGGACATACCCGCACAGGCTACTTCAGCCCAGGAATGCCACGGTGCATTTACTGCTCCCGTAGTGGCAGACATTCGAATGGTAGGCACAATCCAGCTGACATCTCCAGTGTCAGTGGAACCACCTTCCGTTTGATCAGAGGTAGCCCTTAATGGACCAATTTCTCCAATTAACCCGTCCTCATCCACGCCAGTAGCTCTTTGAATGGCCTTAGCAAAGTTTTGTTCTTCATTGGTAAATTGAATGGGGCCCAGGGCCATTAAGTTTTTGTGCATATACTCGGCACCCGTCCGATTGACTAATAATTCATAAGTCCCACTTAGCAATGTGGTTTTCACTTCTACGCCAGCCATAATGCCGGCCCCTCTGGCAACTTCTTTCATTCGTTCAACCAGCTTATCCATTTCCTCCCGCTTAGAATCCCTGACCCAAATCCATGCCTTGGCGTACTCGGGCACCACATTAGGCACGTCACCACCATTTTGAATCACATAATGCATTCTTGAGGATGGCTTGATATGCTCCCGTAACATATTGATTCCGTCTGTAAATAATTCCAGCCCATCCAGTGCGCTTCTGCCATTCCATGGATCCCCCGCAGCATGGGCTGCCTTTCCAAAAAATTCAATATTATATTCTACCAAAGCTGTGGAACTTTGAGTTGCCGCTTCAGTCTCAGTACCAGGGTGCCAATCAAAACACAAGTCAAGCTCATCAAACAATCCGGCATGTGCCATGTACACCTTTCCGTTGCCGGATTCTTCTGCCGGAGTACCAAAGAATTTAATAGTCCCCTTCAGCTTTCCTTGCTCAATTAACTCTTTCACAGAAATTGCTGCCGCCAGGCTACCTACCCCAAAAAGATTGTGTCCACAGCCTTGCCCTGCACCTCCTTCTTCATAGGCTTCTTTGGTTGGTTGCGCCTTTTGCGATATTCCCGGCAAGGCATCATATTCACCAAGCACACCTATAACCGGTTTTCCCGATCCATAACTTGCCACAAAGGCGGTAGGTATTTGCGCTACTCCTCTTTCTACCTTGAATCCTTGCGCCTCAGCATAATCCGCCAATGCCTTCGATGATTTCTTTTCCTGGAATGCTATTTCTGCGTAAGCCCATATCTCATCACTTAAGCTGGTAAGCTCACTGTGCCTACTGTCCACAGATTTTATGACGGCCTGCTTATTGGCGCTTATCTTGATTTTCGATTTTTTTTGCCCTGAAGCACTGCCTATGGCAAGTCCAAAGCATAAGAGTAACATTAATTTCTTCATAGTTAGGGAATATAATTTAGCATTGAAATGAAGTTAAGGTTTCGATACATAAAGTCAAAGCTAATGTCAGTCATAAAACTATAGACATTGTTGCATTTAGAATTGGACACATCTTCAAATTCGAAATACTAACAGATCGCTTCTTATGATTAGTCCGCCGGCTCGATCAGGTAGAGTTGCTCCCGGATTGGAATGAGCCACTTGACACCTTATTGCCAGAACCACGTTATTGAATCCTGTGTCGAAATTGATTGATACATGGAATGAAGATAAGAAATCAAGTTTGAAGTCAAATCACCCTTTACTATTTATAAACCTCCTTACCAACTCAACACTCTCCCAAAAGTGTGATATTTGTACCTATGGCTACAACATTAAGCTCACTAAAACGGTCAGAATTTTTTGATTAAGGAGGCAGAAGAGATATTTATAACAGCACTATTGGTTCTATCAATCTATGGCTAATTGTATTGCGTCTTTCCATGCAACTAATTACATTTAATATGGATTTTTCTCGAAATATTTCACCCCTACTGTAAAAAGCTATGAAAAAGCTCCCCTCTATTTCAATACTATTTGTCTCTTTATTAATCTATAATTCAGTTGTTTATGCCCAAGAGGACGGGTGGACAACCTTTTATGCAGAAAAAATAGCCTTCCAGATCGACCTCCCAGATAATTGGAATCCAGTATTAGTTGAAGAAAAGGGGTTTATGGGAATTTACAGTGCAGCAGGGAATGCATCACTTGAAAATGAAGAGAATACCCGAGGTGTAGTACTATTATCAAGTGTATACAAACCAAAAATGGGAGTCAAGGGAATCAATGCTCCGATTGAAAAAGACATTAAATGGTCTCAAAATTATCAAACCAAACAGGCTAAGAAAGCAAACGATAGTGAGTTCAAATTACTTGATTCAGAAATCCAAAAAGAGTCTCACATTGAAAAAGCCAGCATTGGCTGGCATGATTATATCGAGACTAGTGAGTATGAATCGGGAGAAAGCTATATCCTGAGAAAACGGAATGTTTATATCTTCTTTCATAGCACACCTCGTTATCGCATTAATTTGATCTTTTTTAGTAAGGTAGATAACTGGGATGATGCCCAGAAGACTTTCCAAAAAATCCTCAATAGCTTTGATCGATATAAACCATGAAACTATGGCTTTTACTTTTTATTCCTGTTATAACCTATGGGCAGAAGAGAAAATTAGAAGTTGTAGTACAGAAAGGTCATTCAGCATCGGTGACCTCTATGAAATTCAGCGAAGACGGCCGGTTTTTGGTTACCGGCGGGAATGATCAGGCCATTAAGCTATGGGATGTCCGTTCCGGAAGGGAAATCCGAACATTCTCTGGTCATGATGAACCCATCACAGATGTTGACATCAACATTAAAGAAGGAGTTATCATAAGTGCGGCCGGCAACGCCACTGGTTCCGAAATACTAGTGTGGGATGTCTTTAAAGATGATAAAAGCGACAAGCGCATTAAGGGTGGGACCAGCTACCTTAACGCATTTATCGGTGGCGATTGGGAATGGTCCTTTGAGATAAACGCTCTAGCTCTCGCCCCGAATGGCAAAGATCTCTTTTGGGGAGAGGATCACCTGGGCGTACAGGTTGGAAAAATCACCGACAATCGAGGCAAGGACTTATTAGATACTGATTGGATTCCCAATGTCATCGTTTTTTCTCCGAATGGAGAATTCCTGGCTGCCGGAGGCGGTGAGGTCAAAAAGAAAGTCAATGGGAATTCAAATGAGATAAGGTTATGGAAATACCCCAGCCTAGAGCCACTGGTGACTCTTGAAACCCCCTATCCTAACATTAACCAGATTAATTTTGATGGTACTGGTAGGGATATAGTGGTATTAAATACTCAAGAAACAGACAGTTCTTCTTTGTTTCGAAATAACATCAGCCTTTATAAGCT
>JAJCYL010000497.1 GCA_029262955.1 Cytophagales bacterium
TACCTTGAGGCAACTAAAATAATGATTTTCTTCTGTTATGGCTGATTGTTCTAATACTAAAAGATATTCCAGGCTTGAACTAAACGAGGTCTATTTCTGGACTGACACCATCAAAGACTGGAAACACCTCCTCAAACAAGACAAGTATAAAGTCATTATTCTCCAAACCTGGAGAGAGCTTGTGAAAAGAGAGCTTATCAAGGTTTATGCTTTCGTAATAATGCCCAACCACTTACATGTCGTTTGGGAAATGATAGAGCTCAATGGAAAGGAAATGCCATACGCCAGTTTTAATAAGGCAACTTCTCATGAGATCATAAAAGATTTGAAGGCGAATCACCCAAAAGTACTTTCAGCCTTCAAGGTTGAAGATAAAGAACGTTCATTTCGAGTTTGGCAAAGGGATCCAATGGGTATCTTAATGGATGGCGTCAATAAGGTGGAACAAAAGATCGATTATATACATTTGAATCCCCTTCAGGAAAGATGGAGTATAGTCAAATACCCGGAAGACTATCACTGGTCTTCCTCAGCATTTTATGAAAAGGGGGGTTCAACTTTTGATTTCTTTACTCATTATAAGGATAGATTTTAAATGGTCTGTGTGTCACAGCCCTTGATATTCGATGAACACGTCGATCATGGAGGAGCTGGCGTCTCGCTTATCACCTCGACCACAGGTCTGTGGCTCACAGACCAAAACAGACCTTGAAGACTATCACTGGTCTTCCTCAGCATTTTATGAAAAGGGGGATTCAACTTTTGATTTCTTGACTCACTATAAGGATAGATTTTAAATGGTCTGTGTGTCACAGTCCTCGATATTCGATGAACACGTCGATCATTGAGGTGCTGGCGTCTCGCTATCACCCTTGATTAATCACCTGATAGAGATGACTTTCTCTTCCGAAAATCGACTAGCCAGGTAATAACCATTAATGTCGTCATGAAGAATGTTCTTATAGATTGGTGGAATAACATTAATGCCGTTTTTCTTAATGACTCCATATTTCCCACGTTGCTTCACAATGAGGTAGCCGTTTGAGTTTTCAATTAATAACTCGTATTTAGGGGGCACCAGTAGCTCACCTTTAAAATTCGCCAAACCATATTTTCCTGACTTCACAACTATGAAAGAATTTAACTGGTTCCGGAAAACTGAATCATATGCTATTTCCAATATCTCATTCCCTTGCATGTCGATTATTCCGTACCAATCTTTCTTAGAAACCACAGATATGCCCCTTATGAAATCTTCTACCTCATCATATAGTGGTTGAATTCTTAATCTCTCGAGCCTGTCTATAAATCCCCAGTGACCCACCAATTGAATCGCGGCCATGCCTTCTTTGAAATCTTTTACCATATCGTAGCGATTGGCAATTCTGAGATTGCCATCCAAATCGATGAATCCATGCCTATTGTCTTTAATGATACTCAGGAAACCTTCTGAAAGATTGCCGATTTTTTCAAACTCATTTGTTCGGTCAAGAATGATGCGACCATCTTTGGCCATAATTGTGTGGTAGCCATCTTTTTTCAGGATGTAGACCTTGTTGTCCGAAAGCTCTGATATATGGTCATAAATAGGAGGTATTTTACTCACTCCCTGGTGATCAACCAGTCCCAACTTACCTGCCGAGGATACCTCTAGCAATCCGTAAGAATGGGGCAATAATTGATTGTAGGTCTGATATACGGTTCTCTCCAGTGCATCCAAAAGGTCAAGGCGTTTTCCAGTATTATCAATGAATAAATCCCTATTCACAATAGTCACTTCGGAATGATTGGGGTAAACAACCCATTCCCCCGCAGTATTGATCACACCTTGATTTCCCAAATAGTCGACCTTTGCTCTCCCTTCTTTAAAAGGCCATGCAAAATCATATTTATATTCTATTACCGTATGACCACTGAAGTCAATGTATCCCCAATACCCATTCTTTTTTGTTGCCATGACACTCTCGCTCATAGGAAAAACAGCATCGTAATAGCTGGAGCTAATGAGATTCCCAAATGGTGAGAAGATCTGCCATCTATATTTTTCCTCCTCCTTTGTTAAAGCATAAAAATGTTTCCCGGAATAGTAAATGGAATCATATTGAAGGGATAAGACAGTTAAGCCACCCTCCTTCAAAACCCCATACTTGTTGTCTTGTTTGACAATGACAAATTCATCATCGGGAACTGTGATCTCCCAGTCATTACCATTCAAGAGATATTCCTCCTCAGAATTAATAATTGCTTGCCTCCCATTAGTAGTAACGCTGTATATTCCATGGCTGACAGGTACTATCTCATCATAGAAGTACTCCTTTACGGTTCCATTCTCTGGAAGTATCAATTCCCATTTTGGGAATTCTGTCAGGGTTGCGGAACTATCATTGTTCATCCGAATTGATTTAAACTTTGGTTGTGTGATTATGTTCCCAAGCATATCTGCCAAACCTTGTTTGCCCAATTCATCATACAGTAAAGAATAGCTGCCTAACTCTCCAATCTTGTCATAGTTAAATTCGCTTAATTGATTTCCTGCAAAGTCAAAAATTGCGCTACTTCCATTTTGTTTCACTACAAAATTTAAATGCTGTACCTTGACACCCTCATAATTCAGCGGAATAATTTCCTGTTCTTCATAATTAAGCACTCCCCATTTCACAACGCCATTTTTTTTTTGTCCGGCCACTAAGAAATTTCCTTGGGGTTCCAAAGAATGGTATTGAAATCCTAACCTGGCCTTCCCATTTGTATCCAATATTCCAAACAGAGAGGCGTCCGAGTATGTACCCTTTGTTGAAGCGATTAAGAATTCATCTTGTGCTGGTAACAGATCGATGTAGACGGCCTTTGAAATCCGTCGGTTTTTAGTACTTATCAATCCCCATTTTCCATCTTCTAAATATCCCAACACCTCTCCGATTAAATCAGTCTTACCATTCGACCAACCAAGATTATCGTAAATAATAGGAATAACGATTTTGCCATTTTTATCTGCCAATCCATGCTTGTTGCCCTCAGAGATGATTTTAAAATCTGCGGCAATAGAGCGCCAACCGACAAGAAGTACAATAATGGTAGATAAAATTGCTTTACTCATGAATAGAGCAGCTTAATAACATCAAATTTTGCGAAATTGCATTGTCATTTAGTAATATCTTCCGATTGATGCTCCAACTCGAACAAATCATTGAGTACATCAATAAGGGTCTCAGCTTCGCCACGTTTACAGGCAGCCTTTAATTGAAGCACCGGTAGCTTAATGATTTTCTGAATCATGCTCCTGGTAATCTTATCAACCATCTTGTTTTCTTTGTCAGATGAGTTTTTAAGAAATCGGGACATCTCTTCCTGACGGATCTGCTCAAGGGCATTCTTCAACTTGTTGATAGTTGGGGAAACCTCCATATCTCTTGTCCAGTTTGAAAACTCCTCGATGGCCTCGAGAATGATCTGACGAACCAAAGGAATCGCCTCCATTCTTTTTTGAAGTGCTCTGGTAGTCTTATTTTGAATACCGTCAATATTATACAACAGAATACCAGGTAAACTTTCAACATCCGACGAAATACTTCTTGGCACTGACAAATCGAATAAATATTGAAATGAGTGTCGAGACTGAGAAGACAATAACTCCTTTGTTAAGAAGGGCTCGTCCATTCTTACTGAACTGACCACAACATCAAAATCTTTGAGTCTCTGACTAACCGTCGCAAATGGCAATGAATCAAAATTGCACTCGTATGCGATCTCCTGAGCTCGTTTCTTCGTCCTGTTACTAATAACAACTTTGGCCTTGGTTAATGCGGTTAGATTCCTACAGAGATCTTCCCCAATTTCACCAAGCCCTAAAACCAGAATTTTTGGTTGATCAATATTAGACACCAGACCATCTATTAACTCAACAGTTGCGTAGCTAACAGACGCCGCCCCATCTCTGAACGGGGTTTCCTGTACCACTCTTTTATTGGTGAAAAAGACCGTGTGTAGCAATCTGTGCAAATAGGGTCCCGCCAAGTCTTCATCGGCAGACCACTGATAGGCATTTTTAACCTGATTGATAATCTGAAGATCGCCAACAACTTGTGCCTCCAGGCCAATGGCAACTTCAAACAAATGACTGGTCGCATCCTTAGGATCAGTATATCGAATGAAGTAGTCCTTCAATGAGCTCAGGTCCTGAATATCTCTTTCTAATCCGATGAGTTTAATAATCTCATCTGACTTATCGACAGGTGAACTATAATAAACCTCTGATCTATTACAGGTGGACAAAACCATTACTTCGGTTATGTCACTGAACTCCTTAAAAAACCTTAATAATCTTCTACATGACTCCTCATTAAAGCTCAGAAGTTCTCTCACCTCGAGCGGTGTATTTTTATAAGAAATTCCTAATGCTTTAAAATCTTTATGCATACGAATGAGTCACGTTCGCGAATTTAACAGTGTTTCTCCTTAAATAGAGAAAGTTACTGTAGTTTATAATAATTCTATCTACAATAAAAGACCAAAAAAGGTCTATTGTCGTCACCATAATTCAAATAATTTTAATATTATAGTTTTTCGATTAACGGTATCTAAGATGCTGCGGTTAAGATCCTATATCAGAAAATATTTCGGTTTTTCAAGAAAAGAAACCAATGGTTTTCTAATTTTAATTCCATTAACAGCCTTAGTCATACTCTTTCCAAGTTTGCTCAAATACCATCTTCGTCAGTTTAAAACAAATTCAAATGATAATCAGTTCACGCAAGCAATGGCCGATGAGATTCGGGCTAATATTCTTAAAAAAGACTCATCAAAGCTAGCAATCTCTAAACCTTCCTTCTTCTTAAGGCCAGCGCCGTTTGACCCTAATAAAACCAGCAAGGAACAATTGCAGCGAATGGGTTTGAGTAAAAAGTTGGCACAGACAATCAGTAACTACAGGGAAAAGGGTGGGGTTTTTCGGGTAAAAAGTGATTTCTTGAAAATCTATGGAGTTAATCAGCAAATATTCAATGAACTTCGTGACTACATTGAATTACCTGAAAAGCTAACCTCTGGCAGCGGAAGTAGAAGGACCTCAAAGAATGAAAATTACAAGTCTTCGAAGTCATCCGAAATTATTCCAAAAAATCTCAATCTGGCTTCCAGGGAAGACTTTCAATCAATCAGCGGGATTGGAGAAGTTCTGTCACAACGAATTGTTTCCTTTAGGACAGGTCTTGGTGGTTTTCATTCATTGGAACAACTCGAAGAAATATACGCCCTTGACGATTCCGTGGTCTTGCGATTGAAGAAGCACTTTTATTTGGGGGATTCTATCAATATTAAGCAGTTAGATCTAGTCAATTCGACTGAACAAGAATTCAGTCGACATCCATACATTAACTCCAAACTTGCGAAAATCATCGTAGCTTATCGTCAGCATCATCCATTTCAATCAATTAGCCAATTAAAAGAAATAAAAATAATTTCGGATAGCACCTATCAAAAATTGGCTCCCTATCTCAATATATCTGACATGAATTAATAAAAAAGGAGGCTCATCACCTCCTTTGCTTTAAATGTTGTCACTTGTTAGGCCAATTGAGCATCCAATTTCTCAGAGAGAACGTTCTTTGGTACCGCTCCAATTTGCTTATCAACAATCTCACCACCTTTGAATACCAACAATGTTGGAATGCTACGGATTCCGAATTTTGCAGAAACCTGAGGGTTGTTATCTACATCCACTTTACCAATCACCGCTTTTCCATCATATTCGCCTGCTAGCTCTTCCACAATTGGACCAATCATTTTACATGGGCCACACCATTCTGCCCAAAAATCTACCAATACAGGTTTATCAGATCCAATTATTTCCTCAAAATTAGCGTCTGTTATTTCTATAGTTTTTCCCATTTGAATGTAATCTTTTATCTCTTGTTATTAAGAGAACGCAAATATAAATAATATGTTAACCCATAATTGACCGATCGGTCAGGTAAATGACTTTATGTAAAACTTACGACAACTTAGTCCTCGTTGTCCTGCTCCATTTTGCCCTTGTATCCAAATAAGTGATTGGCTTTTATATCCCTGGAAACTTTTGATGGCAAGTATTCCTCCCAACCACTCTCGTCTTTCTGAATCATAGTCAAGACGTCGTCCGAAATAATCTGAAGGTTATCCGTATTGGCCGCCTCAATGTCCTCAAGCTTATTATTTTTGATCAAGAAGTCATATAATGGCTGAAGATGTGGTTTCGGTTTAAAGGTTTTTACTGTCAATACCTGGGTCGGATCCTTTCGTGATAACGCCGGATAGACATAAATTTTGATATTTGAACCAAATAAATCACCAAAGGATTCAAGAATCCCTCCGCCCAAATCCTCATAAAATGATTCATCAAATATCCTCTCCAGATTGTTGATGCCAATAATCAGACCTTTCTTTTTATTTCGGGTAAACTGACACAAGTAGTTAACCAGCTTATAATGCTGTTGATAATTTGATATCAATACATTTTGTCCAAGAGAGCATAACACATCGACACGATCCAAAAAGTCGTTTTCATCGATGGTGCCTCCATCTGTCAAATCTGTCAGGGCTAGTTCTGACAATACCATTATTTGATCGTTATCAACATCCTCTTCTTTCTTATAGTGTCTCAATCCGGAAATTAACATGTCAACACTAACAAGCGTTACTGGCCTAAACCTGCCCCTTAGTGTAATTACATTCTTTTTGTAGAGTGCTTCAGAAGGTTGTAGCGCTTTACGGTCAGGGCCAAACATGGCCGCCTGGGTCAAACCATTTTTAACCAGTTTCAAACTCATCAAGCGATTATCTACATGATGATAATCTGGGCCTTCTAATCTGAACATGTCTATTTCGACGCGTCCCAGGTTCATATTATCGACCAGCGAAATAAGTATCTCTTCGGGATCATTATGGAAATGCACCCCATAAATCAGGTTGACCCCAACCATCCCCAGTGCCTGTTGTTGCAATACGGGATCATTATCTTTCATGATTACATGAATCACCAGATCATTCGTCTGTGACATTGGATGAAGTTGAAATCGTAATCCCATCCATCCATGGCCCTGAATAGTTCTCTTAAAATTTACAGTCTGAATAGTATCGGCAAACGCAAAAAATCTGGTTTTTTTGGCTTTAAATGCCAGACGTTTGTTCAGTAGTGAATACTCCCGATCTAGCATGCTCATCAGCCGCTCTTCAGCTACATATCTTTCACATGGTCCATAGATGGCATCACTAAACGCCATATCATAGGCAGACATAGTCTTAGCTACCGTACCAGATGCAGCACCGGCTTTAAAAAAATTTGAAGCGACTTCCTGTCCAGCACCGATTTCAGCCATTGTGCCATATATGGACTCATCCATATTAAGCTTGAGTGCCTTTTCCTTGGTGGTTAACTTCTTAAATTCCAATGAACTGTATGTCATTATGATTCCATCTTTTGTTTTTTACTTATAAACGCCTTTCCAATGTACATAGAAATAGAAAATCCGCCCCAAAATAGGAGGCGGATTTGAATCTGGATGTCAGAAACTTCAATAAGTTCATTGAAATGTCCGATCCTTAATCAGCATATTTTAATAAGGATAGTACCCCTTTTCAATCATTTCATCTGCAATTTCACGACGAAGGTCTCTGGTATTAATAGCGTTTGATTTGGTAAAGCGTTTTAAGCCCATGAGCATTACCTTTTGTTCATCCCCTGTGGTAAATGAGGCAATGGCCTCTTTTCCAGAGATGTTGATTTTATCCACCGCTTCATACAAGTACACCTTCGACATGATCTCATGATATTTAGACCCTTCTTTGCCTTTAAGCGCTTCAACCTTTTCTGCTCTGAGAATTGCAGATTCAGCACAGTAGACTTCAATAACCATATCTGCGATGTTCATTAAAATTTCCTGCTCATCATTGAGATTAGGTCCAAATTTTTGTGCTGCTTTGCCGGCAACCATCAGAACAGCTTTCTTAAGTTTGACAATGACGTCTTTTTCTTCAGCATATGGAAGACTTAGATCTGGCGACTCAAAAGTGGGTACGGAAGTCAATTCTTTACCAATCGCCATTGCTGGTTCCATCAAATTTAACTCACCCTTCAAGGCCCGCTTGAGAATCATTCCAACCAAAAGCATTCTATTTATTTCATTTGTACCCTCATAAATGCGGCAAATTCTGGAATCTCTGTAGGCTCTGGCCATCGGTGCTTCCTCAGAAAATCCCATGCCACCATAAATTTGAACCCCCTCATCAACAATGTAGTCGAGCACTTCCGAGCCATGTACCTTAATTATAGCACATTCAATTGCAAACTGCTCCAACCCTTTCAATTTAGCTGATGCATCATCCATTCCTTCAGCTATGAGTGCATCAATTTTGTCTTCGATATCCTGACCAGCTCTATAGGAAGCTGACTCTGTCGCATAAGACTTAATTGCCATTTCTGCCAATTTGTGCTTAATCGCCCCGAAAGATGCAATTGAAGTTCCGAATTGTTTCCGTTCTATGGCATACTTCAAAGCTAAATCAGCAACAACTTTCCCACCACCAACAGCACTGGCTCCTAATTTAATTCTTCCAATATTTAGAATGTTAACCGCAATCTTGAAGCCATTTCCCCGGTCTGAAAGCATATTTTCAACCGGAACCTTGCAATCGTTGAAAAATACCTGTCGAGTTGATGAACCTTTAATGCCCATTTTCCTCTCCTCATCATTCATGGTTATCCCACCAAATTCCTTCTCAACAATGAAGGCGGTAAGATTCTTATCATCATCAATTTTGGCAAAAACAATGAATAAGTCAGCAAATCCCCCATTGGAAATCCACATTTTCTGCCCATTGATGACATAATGCTTCCCATCAGAAGAAAGTACAGCCTTGGTTTTCCCGGAATTGGCATCCGATCCTGAATCTGGCTCCGTAAGGCAATAACAAGCTTTGATTTCACCAGACGCTAGTCCGGGAAGGTATTTTTTTTTGTGCTCTTCAGTTCCATAATAAAGTATCGGCAACGTGCCAATTCCTGTATGAGCACCAAAGGCTGTTGAAAAAGAGCCTGCAGCTCCAATTTTGTCGGCAATCAACATCCCAGTGTTGAAACTCATTCCTAGTCCACCATAGGCTTCTGGCACATTAACCCCTAATAAGCCGAGCTGACCTGCCTTATCCATCAAGGATGGAAGAAGGCCCTCTTCCAATGAATCAATTCTTTCAGCAATGGGACGAATCTCCTTTTCTATAAAATCAGTGGTTGCCTGCCCCATCATCTGTTGTTCCTCGGTGAATTCCTCTGGTATAAAGATGTCCTGGGCATTGGTCTCACGTATTAAGAATTCTCCCCCTTTAATTGCTACTTTATCTAATACTGCTTCCATTGTCTATATATAAAGTTATTGATTCGTAATTAGTATGCATGCATAACAAATTCAAATATAAAAAAAGTTCCTAAAATAGTATGCATGCCGAGTAAATTTTTAGCTGGTTTGTCTACCAAAAATTGTCGATTTTTGACTCGGTGAATCATTATTATGCCAATCTTTTTGATTTAACACAATATCTGTAGTAATTTATTCCCGGTTTTCACTAGCCTAAAAAAATTAGAACATTATGAGAAATATTTTTACAATTTTTTGTGTCCTTTCCATGTTTGCATATGGCTGCGGATCCTCAGGATCCAAAGGAGAATCTTCTGACAAAGCTGAAAGCGCAACTTTACGCGAGAAGATTGAGAGAGAATTCAAGTATCCCATTCCGACTGCCTATCAGGTGACACAATTGCTACAAGACGCAGAGGCGTCTTTTGTTCTGGGAATCACCAATTCCCCAGAAAATGTTGATCGATACGAGACGCAAAAAGACAAAGCATTAAACCTGGGTATTTATGGAGCTGATTTGAGCTATGCAAGTACTTACAACAGACAGGAAGAGACCATGGCATTCTTAAACGCGTCAAAATCATTGGTTGACGACCTGCAATTAAGCAGTGTATTCACGCCAGCAATGGTTGGAAGGGTTGAGAATAATCTGACCAATAAAGATTCACTGATCTTAATCATTACCGAATCCTTCTATGATACCTATGAGTACCTAAATAAGAATGGACAAAACAAAACTTCTCTTCTTGTGGTTACTGGAAGCTGGATTGAAGGGCTTTATATAACGACTCAGCTCGCCATTTCAAGTAATTATGACACCAGAATCATGGATATTGTTTCAAAACAGAATGCACCCGCCAATCAACTATTTGATTTATTATCGCAGCACTCTGCTGACGCTGATGTAAGCGAGGTCCTACCATTCTTGACATATTTGAAGGATACTTATGCCAATATTGACTCTAGTGCTCCGCTAACACAAGAGCAATTAGATAATATTTTTAGTAATGTGGACAAAACCCGCAATGCAATAGTTGGCGAATAGTAGCCTAAAAACAATATCTTGGAAAAAGGCATATTGATAATTCAATATGCCTTTTTCTTTTTATATCTTAATGCAACCGGAATTCAGGTCTTGTTGTCTGATTAGATGATTAATTAATAATTCATGAGTGAATCGATTATTAATGCTTTGATGCATCTTTTTGCCATCATTGAGAGTGTCAAAGACGAAAAGGCTGAGTCTGGAGAACTTATCGTCAGGCCATTTCTAAACCGTGAATTAAACGATCAATTAGTTTCCCAATATGTGAAACTCTACGAGGACTACGTTGATTTTTATCGTAAAGAATCTTTTGAGACAAGCAAAGACCTGGCCCTCCAGGTTGAATCTAAGAACATCTTACAGGTTACAAAAATCTGTAATCAACTAAATCATGAGCTGTTTCAAAAGGAACGGATTATTCTGTTTATGCAGCTCATCGAGCTAATAAATACTGATAAGAAAGTTACCCAAAAAGAGAACGACTTCATCCTGCTGGTTGCATTGAATTTCAACATATCGAAAGCTGAAATCAATGACGTCAAATCCTTCATTTTAGACAAAGAAGGTGAAAACATCTCCAAAGCCAACGGTCTGCTGATTGATAACAAAGTAACGGAATGGCCAGAGGAGATTGCCTGGATGATGAAGAAAAAGAGTAAACCAGGTGTTACGGAATTTCGACACCTGCATGTCGAGAATCTCTTTGGCAGAATTCTGGTCCTTTATATTAGAAGTATAAACACATTTGCATTTCGATACAATGGGCCACTCAATCTATTTCTTGAGGGAAATGAAATCCTAACTGGTAAATCTTATCTGGTAAAGCCGGGTGCTATAATAAAAGGGGCAAATATTCAACCAATTTATGAGTTGGATATTACCAAAAAATTCCTCCTGGATGATGAAAAGAAGATAAAGACGGTCTTTGAAGCCACCGATCTAGAATTCCAATTCAAGAACAGTACCAATGGAATTCATCCTTTTTCTTTTGTAGAAGAATCGGGGCACATGATCGGTATCATGGGAGGTAGTGGAACAGGAAAGTCCACCTTATTGAACCTTCTAAATGGAACGATTGAACCTAACAGTGGCAAGATTCATATTAATGGGCATAAAATCAAAAGATGTGTAGAGCAGGGCGCTATTGGCTACGTTCCGCAAGATGACCTGTTATTTGAAGAACTCACAGTTTATCAAAACCTCTATTTTAATGCCAAATTATGTTTCAGTGATTTTGAAGATGATCAGATTAAATCAACGGTTAATAAGATTCTAAAAGACCTTGATATCTACGAGATTCGAGACCTCACTGTAGGTAGCCCACTAAATAAATCGATCAGTGGAGGTCAGCGAAAGAGATTAAATATCGCACTCGAACTTATGCGAGAGCCATCTGTCTTGTTTGTGGATGAACCAACCTCAGGTCTGTCTTCAAATGACTCATTGATGGTGATGAACTTGCTAAAGGAGCAAGCCAGAAAAGGGAAATTGGTTATTATTATCATACACCAACCCTCTTCTGATATCTTCAAGCTGTTTGACAAGCTTTGGATTTTAGACAAGGGAGGGTATCCCATCTACAATGGCAATCCTATAGATGCGGTAGTCTATTTCAAGACTATGAATACACAGGTCAATGCGGCACAAAGTGAATGCAATACCTGTGGCAATGTGGTTACCGAACAGATATTACAAATTATAGAGGCAAAGGAGATAAACGATCAGGGAAGACCAACCGGAGAAAGAAAGGTAACTCCGCTTGCATGGTATGATCGTTATCGCGAACATATTGTGCCCAAACTTAAAAGAGTAAAGTGGCAAACAGCCCTTCCTCCCTCCAACTTTAGTATCCCTCAGCTCCTGGATCAGTTTATTATATTTAGTAAACGCAATGTTTTTTCTAAAAAGACCAACACACAGTACATCCTATTGAATCTATTAGAGCCGCCTGTTCTAGCTATAATACTTGGTTACTTCTCTAAGTATTCAACGGTAAATGAATACGTGTTTGCTGACAACAAAAACCTACCGGTTTATTTATTCATGTCTGTTGTTGTGTCATTATTTCTGGGTATGTCAGTCAGTGCTGAAGAAATCTTCAAAGACAAAAAAATCCTGGTGAGGGAATCCTTTCTAAATCTGAGTAGACTCAGTTATCTGAATTCAAAAATTGCCTTTCTATTTGGCTTATCTGCTGTACAGACCTTAACATTCATTGTGGTCGGAAATTTGATACTTGAAATCCAGGGAATGACCATTAGTTTCTGGGTGGTTCTGTTTTCTACTGCCTGTTTTGCCAATATGGTTGGTCTAAACATCTCTGCTGGCCTCAATTCTATAGTTACCATTTATATTCTGATTCCCTTGATCCTCGTGCCGCAATTACTACTAGGTGGAGCCATGATCAAATTTGATGAATTGCACTACAGCATTACTCGTAAAATCTTCGTTCCGGTAATTGGCGACATGATGGTCTCCCGATGGGCTTATGAAGCTTTAGCTGTCCAACAGTTTAAGAATAATGGCTATGAAAAAGATTATTATGAATTTGATCGAAAGATTAGTCATGCTTCTTATCAATCTTCATTTCTTATCCCAAGGCTGGAGAGAAGATTGGAAAGATCCTTACAGTACCTTACAGATGGAGACACTTCAAAAGCCAAAAAAGACCTTCGATTTATTAAAAATGAATTTGTGAGATTACAGGAAAGAGATGATAACCATGCGTTTAATCGATTCAATGACCTTGAACCCACCTATTTCACACAAAATACATACGACAACTCCTCATACTATCTCAATTCTTTGAGGAAGAAATATCAATCCATTCAGGAAGAGTCTAAT
>JAJCYL010000498.1 GCA_029262955.1 Cytophagales bacterium
CATCAAGCTTATAATCAATTGTAATTTGATTGTAAGAGTGACTGAAAAAACGCTTATACTTCTGAAAGTCCTTTATTAAAAGAAGTACCATACCGGCCAAGATCATCAAGATGATACCTCTAATGATTTTTTTCACATTAAAACTGTTAAATATTATGGAATTTGTTTTGACTATGAAAAGTCAAACAGCTAGTCTTGCCGCATTTTATAGCCCACAATACCTTCATAAATCTGAAAGCCTGTAACTATTGTTTCTGGGGAAGAACCAGGCATTATCCAGATGGCCTGCGGTTCACCAGCGAAGGCGTAGCTCCTGGCTACATAATACTCGTCCGCCTGACCAGTAGATTGATGCCCTAGGCCGTATTGTTTGTTATGCCCTCCGCTTTGGTGCCTTATACTACCCACATTCTGACCACGCACAACAATAGATATTGGTATCGTCCGGTTAGATAGATATTCGAATACAAGAGCAGAGTAATCGGTCCTTTTTACCAATTTCAAATACGAATTACTCTGATTTATATTTTCATTACTGTTATTGTTGAACGCAAGTACCTCAATGTCTTTTCCACTAAATCCACTTAAGCCATTTTTAAACTCGCAATTTCCAATGATCCCTTCAGCCGTCTGACTTTTGAAATTACCCACCTTGCCCACAGTTTGAGAGACATCAAAATCATATATTCCTGATAATGCTGGTAAAATTTTACAAGATCTAATTTCAACATTTTGAGCAATTATATTGCCTCGATATGCAACATGATGATGTTCTATGAAACCGCTTCTAAGTACGATTGGACGAGGACCCTCATGAATTATACCGGCACTCTGAACATCTTTTCCATTCGTATCAGAAAAATCAAAATGTTCAATGACAAATGGATTGGTATAAGTGGCCTCCCATCTATTCTCCGCATCAATAGTCCCAAGTCTAGTATGCTCAAGTCCTCCTCCGGATACTCCGCTTCTTATCCATAAGTTGTTCCAGTTATTTTTTTCTAACCCACCCCTCACATATAAGCCATTAAAATAATTCTCGTTAATTGCACTTAACCCATTCGTCAATTTAGCTTGCCGCACCTGCATGGCTTGGCATATTAGGCCATCAAATGTATTCCAATAAAAACCGCCCCATCCTGCAAAATTTTGTAAGTACAAGAAGTTAGTTTCAATATTCTCAAATTTACTGTACATGCAACCTATAATGTTCAAATCTCCCCTGACTATTAATCGGCCCAGTATCTGGGACTTCATCAACTTCATAAGTGTTAAATTTCCTCGTATTGTTACATTTTCAAAGAAAATAGTGGTATTACTTAATGTATCTATAAGTATATCACCATCATAGACTTCATTTGACACTCTCAGAAATTTACCCTTATGTGAATCTATAAGTTCCTGGAGTTTACTTGCAGGAATTGCTTCCACACATATGGCAGTACAAAGAATCAAAAACAGGCTAAAAAAGGAAGTAAGTAGAGTTTTTGAGTTTAATTTCATGAAATAAGTTTTAGCAATTACTTGATGAGTAGGTTGAGAGAATATTTTGAAAGAAACCCAACCGTTTTTTTTCATAAGTTGAAGAGTCAATATAGGCAGACACCTCACAGTTTTGCAACCTCGTGTTACACATTTTAAGGGCAAACTTCTTAATTGGCTCAATAGCCTCGATAGCACCATTTTCCGTATTAGGGATTTCCAGGATCCACTCCGGCTTATTATTCTTGAAAGCGCTGTCTGAATGACCAACAATTACTGGTAAACCGTATGCCAAGTACTCCCGTACCTTGAGTGTACTCGCCTCGTGAAGTCCAGTTCTATAAAGACCTAATCCACCGATACCAATGTCTGAGTTTATCACTATTGGCTCATAAAGATCACGGGTGAGATAGCCATGAAAGATGACATTAGGTGGCACCTTCGTATTCGATGGCTTGCCCACACCAATGACATTGAAAACAAAAATATCTTGAGTTAAAGTAGCCATTTTCAGCAATATGTCAAGACCTTGAGCAAACCAGCCGGTAGAAATGATAAAGACAAATTTGACTTTATCATTTGTTGGGGTCTTAGGATAGTAAAGCTCGTAATTCCCTATATCAATAGCATTTGGTATCACGCATGTTTTCAATAGCGGAAATTTTTTTAAATAGATGTTCTTTAGTTCATCTGTCACTGTAATCAAGCCAGAGAGTTCTTGGAATGTTCTATGGAATACAAGAGTACTGTAGACAAATCTCATAAAACCTTTTAGCGATTTCATAGCCTTTGTTCTTACAATAGCCAAGTCATTTGTATTTAATTCGCCAATAACCGGTGCTAAATGGTACAATCTATTGAATCCGAATTTATAGATCTCTAAGCGATTGTAAATAATGTCCGGATTAAATGCGGTCATACTTTTATAAATATCATCAATGAATATATTGTATGACAAGAAATGGTTTAACAGACCAGGTCGTTTAAAAAACATTATAGGCACTGAATTGTCGGTTGACAGATCCAAATTTTTATCTATGGAAATGCAAAATATTTGTACGGTATGCCCTTCATTTTGCCAATTTTGCGTTTGTAAAAACACTTTCTTTGTTACGCCGTTTTCATTGGATAGATCCCAAGTTAACAAATAGGCAATTCGCATAATCAACTCATATTATAGTCTCGTGAAATCGATGTGAAGGACAACTCATTTAAGGTTCCAATTATGAAATTCCAAAGACTTTAGCCCACCTTCCTAAGGCGAATATTCTCCAATAATATGACCCCAATTGAATTGGATTATTTTTTTGTCTGCTATATGCATTTAACATCTCATTCATATCAATGAATTTTTCAAGAAAAGCCGATTGTTCTACAAATTCAGATTCTAGGAAACCTTCGTTTTTCATGAGCCAATCGCTTTCTGGAGTGGCAAAACCAATTTTGTCATGGCGATTATAAATATCATTCGGAATTATTCCCTTCATAGACTCACGAAGAACAAATTTGGTGACACCGTTTTTTAGTTTCAAATCATCGGGTAGGTTAATAGCCATTTCTACCAAGCGGTAATCCAAGAATGGCACTCTAGACTCAATTGAAAAAGCCATCGAATTACGGTCTTCGAAATGCAATAGCATTGGTAGACTGTATCTATTAAGCAAGTCGAGTGTATATGTTCTTAAACTTGACCTATCAATCTCGCGTTCACTAATGGTTCCATTGACATTAAACCCTGGTAAATCCCTATTTCTTCTGTAGGTATTTAATAATTTATTGAATGGTTTCGGGGTAAAGGCAAACAGTGCCCACTTAACACATTGTTGCCAGCTAATTCTTCTTAGTTTCGAATGTTCCCTTAGATTGACAAACAATTTTGACCATTTGAAAGACCTTATCAATGATGGGTAGTACGATTCAAAAAAATACATATAACCAGCCAATATTTCATCCGCCCCTTGTCCGTCCAACATTACTGTTAACCCCTTTTCTTGGGCCTTACTGAATACAGACCATTGTGCAAATAAACTTGAAGACACTATAGGTATCTCCTGATGCCAGGTGATATTATCAATTTCATCAACCATTTGATCCCATTCCGGATATACTTCGTGAGACCTAACATTACACCTATCAACCACTAGTTTTATATATTCCCTCTCATCAAATTTGAAGTCTTTATAACAAGCAGAGACGGTTTCTTGATGTTCAGATTGCTCGTTTTCACCGAGAATCCTACTAGCAGTGCACACAATAGATGAGCTATCAATACCTCCAGATAAACAAGAACCTACTTTTACATCTGACCTTAGACGCAGTTTAATAGCATCATCAAATAATTTCCTAAATTTCGTGATATAACCATTGCTATCAATAGACTCTTCCGTTTTTTCGTTTCCTGTATACCATCGACTAACATCAGGAGACTTATCTGTTCTACCAAAAGTCATGCAATGCCCGGCCGATAATTGAAATATTTGCGAAAACAACGTCTCTTCACTATGATCAATCAAACCATACATGATAAAGTCATTGATGGCCCTCTCATTGTACTCAGCTTGCCACTCAGGAAGTATTGTGAATTGTTTAATTTCAGAGGCACATCCGAAATATTGCCCAACTTGAGCATAATAAAAAGGTTTTATTCCAAATCGATCTCTGGAACAAAAAAACTCATCCTTTTCTTTGTTGTAGATAATGAAAGCCCACATCCCGTTAAACTTATGTTGACATTCTTCTCCCCAAAAATCATAGCTGGCTAAAATCACCTCAGTATCAGTATGAGAGTTAAAAGCATATCCATGCTCTTCCAGTTCCGTTCTTAATTCAAGGTAATTATAGATTTCTCCATTATAAACAATTACATATTTATCCAGATAATGCATCGGCTGATGTCCATCAGAGGAAAGATCCAAAATGGATAATCGTCTATGTCCTAAGGAAAAATTATTTAATGAGTAATATCCTTCGTCATCAGGACCTCTGTGGGAAATGATATTGTTAAATTTTGCAATCAATCCTGGATCTACAGGGGTGCCATTTGTCGAAATCAATAAGCTAATTCCGCACATTAATTTAAATTAGTTTGTTCACTATCACCCATTACTGCTAGTTCTAGTAGTTCTTCAGCAAACATTTTATAGTTGGTTTTCGCGTTGAATTTGCGTGTCCAATTATCAATTGAGGCACTTTTAAAAGTTGATAAATCCTTTAATAGTTCACTTAGTGCATTCTCAAATTTCTCGTAAGTAAGATTGCCTGATATTAATTTGCCTGTTGTTGTGGTTATTATTTCATCCACTCCTCCCACATCAGTAGCTAATACCGGCACTCCGTAACTTTGTGCCTCCATCATGGAGACGGGTAGCCCCTCAGACGTGCTCAAATTAATAAACAGATCAAAGTTACCGTTTGATAGAATCTTATGCACTTCTTTATTGGGAACATGACCAAGTAAATTAACCTTCATGAATTCTGAATTTGATGTCCTGACCTTCTCTTTCAAGCTGTTAAATAGATCACCTTCCCCAATGTGTGTCCATTCAATTTTAATTTCTCGGTTATCTGCGTATCGCTTCAAATATGTATGGATCACATGAACCCTTTTCAATTTGATGAGCATTGAGCATGACACCACTCTAAAGTGAGCCCCTTTTGATTTTTGGTGTTGTGGGTTTTCAATTGGATAGGGAGTACCCAAATGCCGAGTCAAGATCTTTTTAGAGTATTCCGGATAAGTTCTGCTCAAAAGTTCTTTACCATCAACAGAAACGGGATAAACCCTATCAACTGCCGAGATAACATTCTTTTGTATGGGCAGATATTTCAGACCAGTCTGTTTTGGATACAGGTCAAATCCATGAGCCCTCGTAATTACTTTGGTTCCATATTGTCTGAAAAAATTCGTGGTAGTCAAGGCAAATGTCGTCATCCAATAATTGTATATAAGTACAGGCGGCTTAACTTTTATTCCTCGAAGCCATTCTAAATCGCTATAGTAATTAAAGGTGGCCCAGCACAGCTTCGACAATTCTCTTAGCCCCATGCTCCTCATTCGAAAATCACTCCAAAAAACTCTTCGGAGCCACCAACCACTAATCAAGAACAGCAAAAACCATCCCACAGGTTTTAACATCTTCCTTTCCCTGTATGACGCTAACTCAGTATTTATGGCAACATTTTTGGGAACTTCACGGACATTCCCCTTGTCGACATTGTATGGTATAATAGTAATTTCATTAAATGTGGCTGATAAATAAGGCAATTCATTTTCTAAAAACTGTTCGCCATTACCAAATGGGAATGAACTAGTGATAAGCCAAAGATTCATGGGTTAATAAATTTTTGTTTCAGTGGGCTTTCTTCCCATGAAAAGGTATTTTACCAAGAGTTTTATCAATGAGATCATATCTATCCTTTTAGTATAATTAATTTTTGCTTTGAGCTCCTGAAAATTTTTTGGGATAAGGGCAGCCCTGTTTGTGCAAAAGTTAATTTTCTCGATACAAAAATCTTTAAGTTTTTTTTTGAGCAATTTCCTCAGCAAACTAGTTTCATACAATCTCTTTCTGGAATTCGCTTTCAGCATCTGAGCTATCCACGACT
>JAJCYL010000499.1 GCA_029262955.1 Cytophagales bacterium
TAAGCCCCTCAATTGCCTGTATTTCACTATTCCAAGTCCAAATCTTTTGGAGGGATTTTCCTTTAAAAACGCCGCATTTTATTAGGGTATTCCCCTGATCAATTACATAGTTCATTTTTTTATCCCCTCTTTCGGCATCAAATCATCAAATAACTTATCTCAAAGATAGGTCAGGACCTTTAAACAATCCATGAACCACTTTCAAACGCTATCATATTTTAAATTCAATAATTTGGTTTTGAGAAGAGTGCTTATATCTTAGTATTGTGAGTTAGTTGTTAAACTGACATTACGACCACATAGCTGGTTGATATAAAAAGGCCTTGGATGAATAAGATTTTAGTAATCGTATTATTGACAACATTATTGTCAGTGTTCTCGTCAAGTCTGACCAAGGCTTTTTCACCGTCAGACCCTACTACCACTGAAATTTCAATGATCCCTCAAAGTTCATTGGACGATGGTGCTGAAGGTACAAGTCATGGGGCGCCTGGAGTGTGGAGTGTTTTTCCCTTTGTTCTCCTTTTGCTAATGATCGCTACCGGACCCCTATTTTATGAACACTTCTGGCATAAAAGCTACCCAATTATTGCAGTGTTGTTGGCAGTAATTGTAGTTTCCTATTACTTATTCGGATTGCATAATGTACATAGTCCTGTTCATGCCTTAGCGGAATATGTCCAATTCATTGCCCTATTAGCGGCATTATATGTCGCATCAGGCGGAATAAAGATTGACGTTGATAAGGAAGCCAAACCGATGACCAATGTTATTATATTAGTCATTGGATCAGTCATCGCCAACATAATAGGGACTACTGGTGCTTCAATGCTTCTTATTCGACCTTTTATCCGTTTAAATAGGAATCGTATAAAACCTTACCACATTATCTTCTTTATTTTCATGGTGAGCAATGTTGGAGGTTCGCTTACCCCAATAGGGGATCCACCATTATTTCTTGGATTCTTAAAAGGTGTTCCTTTCTTCTGGACCCTTACCAATAATTTTTTACCATGGGTCTTTGCTATTATGGTACTTGCATTGGTATTCTTTTTGTTTGATCGTGGAAATAAAGCTGATTATAGTTTTGGCGAGGATACTCCCGAGTTTACCAATAAGACAACCATAATTGGGCAAAAGAATTTCATATGGCTATTTATCATTGTTTGCTCTGTATTTCTGGATCCCAACGTCCTTAGCTGGGTACCCGCAATAAATTATGATGGTCAGAAATTCTCATTTTTAAGAGAAATCATCATGTTATCATGTGCATTTTTCAGCTACAAGTTTGCCAGCATTGATGCACTTAGAGGTAATGACTTCAATTTCGAACCTATTCGTGAGGTTGCCTTTATTTTTGTTGGGATTTTTGGCACCATGATGCCGGCATTGGAATTGGTTGGCAACTTCGCTGAATCACCTGAGGGAGCTAAAATGATTACCCACAATACGCTGTATTGGGGCACTGGACTGTTGTCTGGTGTTTTGGATAATGCGCCAACTTATATCAACTTCCTAACAGCAGCCATGGCATCGAAAGGTGCTGAAATTACTAATATAGCAGAGGTAGTCAGTTTCAGCGAAGGAGGCTACGAAAATTCCGTGATTTACTTAAAAGCCATCTCTATAGCTGCAGTTTTCTTCGGATCAATGACTTATATAGGCAACGGGCCGAACTTCATGGTAAAGTCAATTGCAGAGCAAGTAGGTATAAAGATGCCCTCATTTTTTGGTTATCTTATCCGATACTCAATCCCAATTCTACTTCCTCTATTTATAATCGTTTGGATCATTTTCTTCTACTTTGCTTAAGCGAAGAAAGTAGCTTAACTGCGACTTAAAATGCTCGTATTGACCGCTCAATAATATCGCAACAATCGTGTAACTGTTCCTCGGTCATCACCAAAGGCGGAGCAAAGCGGATAATATTACCATGTGTGGGTTTCGCCAATAGTCCATTGTCTTTTAGTTTCAGACAGATGTTCCACGCTGTCATACTATCCGGAGAATCATTAATTACAATAGCATTTAACAGTCCTTTGCCTCTTACTAGTTGTATTAGTTCATTCTTTTCGATAAAGCTTGTCGTTCTCTCTCTGAAAATCTCTCCTAATCTCATCGCATTGTCAGCGAGGTTTTCATCTCTAACAACTTCTAATGCGGCTATAGCCACTTTACTGCCTAAAGGGTTACCTCCGAATGTTGAACCATGTTGACCAGGTCGAATTACCTCCATAATATGATTGTCAGCCAATACAGCAGAAACAGGATAAACACCCCCGGCCAATGCCTTACCAAGAATCAGAATGTCTGGTCTGGCATCCTCATAATCGGTTGCCAATAATTTTCCTGTTCTGGCAATTCCTGTTTGGATTTCGTCACCTATGAAAAGAACGTTGTTTGTGCGACAATTTTTCTTAAGTGCTGCTAAATAACCGTCGTCAGGCACAAAAACTCCTGCCTCTCCCTGAATAGGCTCGACTAAAACCCCAACTATGTTGGGATCAGTTAATTCCCTCTGTAGTGCTACGGTATCATTGTAGGGGATTTTTACAAAACCTGTGGTAAGAGGTCCATAGTTATTGTACGCATCGGGATCATTAGAAAAACTTATAATGGTTGTAGTCCTTCCATGAAAATTGCCATCAAACACGACAATTTTCGCTTGATTAGGCGTAACTCCCTTTTTCTCGTATCCCCATTTCCGACAGAGTTTAATGGCTGTTTCTACTGCTTCAGCACCCGTGTTCATTGGCAGGACCTTCTCATAACCAAAATAACTGGTCATAAACTCTGTATACATACCTAATGCATCGCTGTAAAAAGCTCTCGATGTCAGTGTCAGCTTTTCAGCCTGTTCTTTAAGTGCCTGAATAATTTTGGGGTGGCAATGCCCTTGATTTACTGCAGAATAGGCGGATAAAAAATCATAATACTTTTTGTCCTCAATATCCCATACAAAAACGCCTTCTCCTCTGGCCAGCACTGCTGGAAGTGGGTGATAATTATGAGCGCTATATTTATTTTCTAAATCTATTGCCGATTGGCTATTCATGACCAGGTCCATCCTATTTTTGAGTTGATTTAAAACAAAAATTATATTTCAGGGTTCAAAAGTAGTGAAGTCAGAAGAAACATATCAGAAATCTTCCATGTCCTTGAGCAACGATGATTATTATCTCAACTCGGAGGGATTTACCGTTTTTACAGAAAAATATCACCTTAAGCGAGGCTTTTGTTGTAAAAGTGGTTGCAAGCATTGCCCGTATGAATTCAAGAAACTAAAATGAACGCTACCTTTTCTTTTTAAATATTTCTTGAGATATTTGCACTCCTTTTCTCAAAAGTACTAGAGATGTCAAAAATTTGTGAAGTAACCGGTAAAAGGCCAATGTCGGGAAACAATGTTTCTCACGCCCATAATAAGACGAAGAGACGATTCTATCCGAATCTTCAGAAAAAGCGATTTTATATTCCTGAAACGGGAGAATGGATTACTTTGAAAGTTTCTACGGCTGGATTAAGAACCATTAATAAAAATGGAATTACTTCGGTATTGAAGAAAGCTCAAGAGAATGGATACGTCGTACTATAGAATTTAGATTGAGATGGCAAAAAAAGGTAACAATGTACAAGTAATAATAGAGTGTACAGAGCACAGGAATAGCGGTATGCCTGGAGCTTCAAGATATATTACTACCAAGAACAGGAAAAATACCCCGGATAGATTGGAATTGAAGAAATACAATCCCGTCCTGAAGAAATATACGGTCCACAAAGAAATTAAGTAATTATGGCAAAGAAAGTTGTTGCAACACTTAAAAAAACCGATGCCAAAGCGTATGCTAAGGTAATTAAAGCGGTAAAATCTGAAAAAACAGGTGCTTATACTTTCAAAGAGGAAATGGTACCTGTAGAAATGGTTAAAGACGTTTTAAATAGCTAATTTTTAACCATAAATAGGAAATATTAATGGTCCCTTTGCAGGGACTTTTTTGTTTACGCGTCATCTAATTACATGTCACTTTTTGGGATTTTCTCGAAAGAAAAAAAAGAGTCACTTGATAAAGGACTTGAAAAGTCTAAGGAAAGTTTCCTGACTAAACTTGGCAGGACTGTGGCAGGTAAGTCGCAAGTTGATGTCGAAGTTTTAGATGATTTGGAGGAGGTTCTTATATCATCTGATGTTGGGGTTCAAACAACTGTCAAAATCATAGATCGGATTGAACAAAGAGTAGCCCGAGATAAATACCTTAACACCGAGGAACTTAACAAAATCCTCAAAGAAGAGATTGCTTCCCTTCTATCTGAGAATAACACCGAAGATTACGGTGATTTCAAACTCACGGAAATCGCTAAACCTTACGTTATTCTAGTTGTGGGAGTCAACGGGGTTGGTAAGACGACCACTATTGGCAAACTTGCTTATAACTTAAAGAATTCCGGAAAACAGGTAATATTGGGTGCAGCAGATACCTTTAGAGCTGCTGCCGTGGACCAATTAATTCTCTGGGGTGAAAGAGTTGGTGTCCCGGTCATATCACATGGCATGAATACTGACCCAGCTTCTGTGGCATACGATGCGGTAAAGCAGGCCGTAGAAAGCCAGGCAGATGTCGTGATAATCGATACTGCTGGCAGGTTGCACACGAAAGTCAACCTAATGAATGAGTTGTCAAAAATTAAAAAAGTAATCCAGAAATTCATCCCTGAAGCACCACACGAGGTACTATTAGTTTTAGATGGAAGTACTGGTCAAAACGCATTTATTCAAGCCCAGGAATTCACCAAAGCAACAGACGTCAGTGCGCTGGCTATCACAAAACTTGATGGTACGGCAAAAGGAGGTGTTGTAATTGGGATTTCAGACCAATTCAGAATACCGGTGAAATATATCGGGGTTGGAGAGAAGGTTGGGGATCTCCAGGTTTTCAACAAAATGGAGTTTGTTGATTCTTTTTTTAAGAATTAGGATTTGGGTTCCTTTTCCTTTCTAAATCTTATTTTATACATTAAGTAGTAATGTAATCCAAAATTGCTACGTTTTCCAGCCCTCCCAAATCCCGGCAAATCGAAGGAAACAAGTGTATCTCCACCTGTTATGGACTGATTAAATTGATACCTCATAGTATAGCCCATTGCAAAATTCCTCATTAACATTAACTTCATTCCAAATGTCCACTCCAGCCATGTTCCCTTGAGGTTTTTATTGTTGGCGGTCAACTCAAGGTCGTTATAAACCTGAGAGTCAGGTTGATAGGAAAGGCTATTTTTGAAATTTGACCTGCCATATCTAAACCCTGTGAATATTTTGTGTCCGTGTGGGTTTTTAGGATTAAGTGTAAAATCCACCCCTGTTCTGAAATAAGGACCATTCGTTTTAAACTTAAAGTTGGGGTTGTCCCTCTTGATATTTTCAAAACCATATTCTAAAATGACAAGATGACTGGCAAGATTCGTGCTTAATTGTAGCTCTCCCATGTTCCTATCCGATGAGGCAATACTCCTGGCAACACCTGGAATGTCTATCCCTGCCATAAAAGTATGAGGCACGAACTTCTGGGCAGAACTTGTCAACACACCAAATGCAAAAACGATCAGAAAACTAGCGAATGATTTCAATATTGATCTGATTAGTTAGTAATTCATCATTTAGCACAATTAGTGTATCTGCGAAAGTTTGCTTCTCAATGGTCAGTTGCGAAATTCTGATAATCGGACCACAGGTTTCTGACTTGAGCATTTGATTCTGTCTATAATTAACAATGAGAGTGTCACTTATTCCGTCGCCTTCAAACACATATCCGGTTGTTGTATCGGTAGGATTTATTTCTAAGGTGATTAAACTCAACGTGTCATTTTCAAAAAAAACAAAATCGTTATCTAATTCTCGAATTTGACTAATGTTTTGATCCAATGGTGCCGATGTTGAATCTAGAAATTGAATGACCAAATCCAATGAATTTGGGTCATCGCAATCCGGAATGTTATTGCAGGAAAGCAAAGCAAGGAATATGTAGCAACTATAAATTTCCAGTCTTCTCATAAAGGCGGCAAAGTTATGGTATTCCCTAAAGAATGAAATATCCCTAGAAAATTTGTGCTTTATCCGGACAACTTGTTTCGTTATTTTTTCATTAGGTATACAAATACGAATGTATTCATGACCAACATCCAAGAAAATAAAACTAAAAATGTTGGACTGATGTTTTTAATCACGCCTATAGCACATTAATTACTAATTTCGCGGGATAACTTATTTCGATTAATGACCGATTTCAAAAAAATAAACAACATTTCAGGCTGGATTGTATTTGCATTCTCAGCAATAGTTTATTTACTGACGGTGGAACCAACTGCCAGCTATTGGGACTGTGGCGAATTTATCGCCACTTCTTACAAACTTGAGGTGTCACACCCACCAGGTGCACCTTTTTTTATGCTTATCGGTCGAATGTTCTCATTCCTCGCATTTGGCGATGTAGAGCAGGTAGCGTATTGGATTAATATGGTAAGTGTCCTCTCAAGTGCATTTACCATTTTATTTCTATTCTGGACAGTTACCCTCTTAGGAAGAAAAGTACTTGGGATTGTGCCTGGTAAAGAAACCAAAGAGCAGATAGCTCTGCTAATGGGTGCTGCAGCTGTTGGGTCTTTAGCCTACACCTTTAGTGATAGCTTTTGGTTTTCGGCAGTCGAAGCAGAAGTGTATGCAATGTCTTCATTCTTTACAGCTTTCGTTTTTTGGGCCATTTTGAAATGGGAATTGATTCCAGACGAAGCTAGCCGGAACAGATGGCTTATTTTGATCGCCTATATGATGGGATTGTCCATTGGAGCTCACCTCCTCAACCTGGTAACTATCCCTGCCCTTGCATTAATAGTGTACTTCCGAAGACATTCTGAGCCAGAACCATGGGGTATTATTAAATACCTGGCGGGAAGCGGAGCAATCATTCTGATAATCATGATTGGTATCATACCTGGATTTCCCAGTCTTGCTTCCAATATCGACATCCTATTTGTAAATAGCTTTGGATTACCCTTCGGATCTGGCGTTATTTTCTTCGCTACGTTAGTGCTCGGGGCAATAATTTATGGTATTCAATATTCAATTAAACATCAGAAGGTCACCCTTAATACAGCTCTAATCAGCTTAGTCTTTATTTTAATAGGATACAGCTCTTACGCCGTAATTCTAATTCGGTCAAATTATAATCCTCCAATTAATGAGAATAGCCCGGATGATATCATGAGCTATGTTCGATATTTAAAAAGAGAGCAGTACGGCAACAGACCGCTTTTTTATGGCCAATACTTTACTGCGGAATTAGTTGATCAGAAAAAAGGAGACCCTGTGTATAATATGGGTGAAGAGAAGTATGAAATAACGGATTATCAATTTGAGCAGGTTTACGATCCAAAAGAGAGTACTATTCTTCCAAGGGCATACAGCTCCGCCGGTAATCACGTCCAGCGCTACAGGGATGTAATGGGACTAAAACCGGGTGAAAAACCCAATTTTGTTGATAATATCCAATTCATGTTGGTGCATCAGTTGGGCCATATGTACATGAGGTATTTCATGTGGAATTTTGCAGGAAGAGCAAGTGATATTCAAGATGCTGATTGGTTGAGTATCAACGATGCCTTTAGAGAAGTACCTTCTGAACTTGAGGCAAATAAGGCAAGAAATAATTACTTCATGCTTCCACTCATTCTGGGTATAATCGGGTTGTTTTTTCAAGCCAACAGAGATCCGAAAAATTTTGCAGTGGTTGCGGCGCTTTTTTTTCTAACTGGAGCCGCATTGGTATTATATCTCAACTCCCCACCTGTAGAACCACGAGAAAGAGATTACATATATGCTGGCTCATACTATGCCTACGCGATATGGTTGGGATTTGGTGTTTTGGCTATCTATTCATTCCTTATTAAGTATGTGAAGAATAACCTTGCTGCAATAGGTATTGCTGTGGCTCTCTCAATGACTGCGCCAATAATTATGGCCGCCGAAAATTGGGACGATCATGACCGATCTGATCGTTATTTCTCAGTTGATTCGGCAAAGAATTTTTTGGCCAGTTGTGCACCTAATGCTATTCTTTTCACTGGTGGTGATAACGATACATTCCCCTTATGGTATGTCCAGGAAGTTGAAGGATTTCGCACGGATGTCCGGGTAATTGTATTAAGTTATTTCAATACAGACTGGTATATCAATCAAATGAGAAGGAATACTTATGACTCTGAGCCTCTTCCCTTCTCCTTTGATGAAAAACACTACCTACAGGGTGGACTCAATGATTATTTGCCAATCATTGAAAATCCTGGGGTAAAAGGGCCTATTAATGTCAGGCAATTTCTTAAGCTGATCAGAGATGAACATCCGGCCTTAAAGATTCCTACGAGTATTAGTGCATATAACTCTGTTCCTGCCAAAAGCATGTTCTTAAATATCGATACCGCTGATGTACTGGCGAAGGGATTTATTCCAAACAATCTAAGTCCCCTGTTAGTTGATAGGATGGACATCAACCTCAAAGGGAACGGGCTCGAAAAGAAAGACCTGATGATACTTGACCTCATTGCAACCAATAATTGGGAAAGGCCTATCTATCTGAACAATACTAGCTTGGCTAGTGTAAATATGGATCTTAGGCCTTATGTAGCCCAAGAGGGGAATGCTTACAGACTCATGCCAGTCAGAAACCCTGACCCATCCGATCTTTTAGTGAATACCGAAGTGATGTATGACAATCTGATGAATAATTTTCATTGGAGGGGTCTTCAAAATCCCGATACTTATAATTCAGATGATTACCGTAATTTCTCCCTTAACCACAGGGCTAGTTTTTTCCATCTTGCAGAAGCTTTATATTTTGAGGGTGAGTTTGAAAAGTCCAAAGAGGTCATGTTAGAATCACTTCGAGTGATGCCTGATGAAGTAATTCCGTACGATCACTTTGTCGTTCAGTACGTCAATCTACTTCTCAGGTTAGATGAACAAGAAGTTGCAGATGACATTGCTCAGAAAACAGGAGGCCGATCAGATGAGATGCTCACCTATTACGCTGACAATGGGGTCAGCAACTCCTATGAGATTCAGAGGAATCTTTTGACATTGAGTGAAATTGCAAGAGCTTATAAGTCGAATCGCGTAAATGAGAAAGCGGAGGAATACGAACAATTATTTAGGAAACACTACGGAAGTCTTAACTAGCGTTATCCTCTGTAATAGCCTCTTCAATACTTTTTCGGCCTTTATCCAGATGCTTCTTGAACTCTTCATAGAGAAGAGTTGCTGCTGCAGCAAAAACTCTCTGTTTTGCGGAATAAATAAGCCCAGATGACATTGCATTCTTAGTTCTTCCCTTTTTAGCAGACTTAACCTTCGGGGACAAGGACCTATAAACTTTATAAGCGACGAGTAGAGAAACCCCCACAATGACACCAACTTTCAAATAGGTTTTCAAATTAGCTTCCATCTCATCAGAGTCAGATTCAATAACATTCTTAAACCTGTCCTCCAGGGAGCGAAGTTGCCTCTTTCTATGCTGTAAATCATTCATCTTCTTTGTGAGATTCTTCGATGATTTCTTTTGATTTATTTACAAATTTTTCCTCAATGAAGTCTGTTAGCGCTCCTGTCTTGGCCAGGATAAGCACTACAATTAATAAAATCGAATAAAATCCAGTGATGATAAGGTATCCAAGGTATGGGCTTTGGTAGTGGCCATTAATAATAACAGCTAAAGTGAGGCTGCCAAATGCTAATACAAAAAGACCCAAAACAAGCAGAACAACTAATGAAAAAAGTGAAGCAATACCTTTTGAAATCTCTTCCAGGATATCGAGCTTCAATAATTCAATCTTAACCTTTATAAACCCGGTAAGGTTCTCAATCAGTTTACCTATTTTCAAAAAATCGGCCATTGTGCAAATTAAGGTATTTGAGAGATATAATGCTGCCAAACACAATAGTACTAATCCAACAACTCTGGTCTCCTTTTTTTAGTACGTTGCTCGGCCTGGTCTGCCAACCAATCTTCAATTAGTTTTTCATTACCTGATAAAAGAACTTCCGGCACCTTCAATCCTTTGTACTCGGCAGGTCTTGTATAAACTGGAGGGGCAATCATTCCATCCTGGAAAGAATCTGTCAGTGCCGAACTCTCGTCAGAAAGGACACCCGGCAAGAGCCTAATGATAGAGTCGGCCACTACTGCGGCGGCTATTTCGCCACCAGAAAGCACATAATCGCCAATGCTTATCTCCCTGGTTATTAAATGCTCTCGCACTCTTTCATCCACCCCTTTGTAATGACCACATAACAAAATGATGTTTTTACAAAGTGACAATTCATTCGCCATTGGTTGTTCGAAGCGCTTACCATCCGGACTCATGTAAATCACTTCATCATAAGCTCTATTGTCCTTGAGAGTTTGAATGCACTTATCAATCGGTTCAATCATTAACACCATACCTGCCTTACCGCCATAAGCATAGTCATCCACCGATTTATGTTTATTGTCCGCAAAGTCTCGCAAATTATGAACACAAACCTCAACTTTTCCCTTCTCAATTGCCCTTTTTAGGATACTCTGATCGAGAGGGCCTTTTAAGATTTCTGGTAGACAGGTAATAATATCAATTCTCATGATCCGGTGTAGATATCAATCAAACCATCAGGTAATTCGACTACAATTTTAGCATTTTCAATATCTACTTCTTTAAGAATCTCTTTATTGAATGGAATCATGACTTCATGGTTGTCAATAATTACTGAAAACAGGTTTTGAGTGCCCAAATCATAGATCTTGTCAACCTTTCCCAAATAAGTCTTTCCCTGAATGACATCGAATCCAATAAGATCGTGATAGTAGTACTCACCTTTTTTGAGTTTTGGTAGATACTTAAGTGGCAAATAAACTTCCTTACCTACCAATAAATCTGCCTCGTCTTTAGTTGACAAACCCTCCAAACCGACAGTTGCCTTATTGGAGTTTATTCTGATCGACTTAACAAAGTGGGGAACTAATTGATCATTCTCCTTAATAAAAACGACGTCGAGTTTTGAATAATAAGAAGGATCACTTACATCAAGTATAATAGCAATTTCACCAGCCAAGCCAAATGTTTTTGCAACATGACCTAGCTGATAAGAATCATTGAAATTCACCTTGAATGGAGTTGCCTATTCCTTCTTTGGCTCAGCGTCCGAATCATCAGTCTTTGCGGCAGGTTGATCATCAGATGAAGCTTTTGGGGATTCTTCCTTAACAGCCTCTTCATCCTTTGCTTCTTCAGTAACTGCTGAGGGCTCCGGAGTCTCTTCTGCTGCTGGCTCTTCAACTACAGATTCTTCTGTTGCAGTTTGAGCTATATCTTCTACCACCGGTTTGTCTTCTTCAACCGGGGCTTCTTCTTTCTTTTCTTCTTTTGGCTCTTCCACCACTTCCTCAACAACAGCTTCAGGCTCAGTGGCCTTCTCTACAGGTGCTTCTTCGGTGACTTCAGGAGTCGCCGCTGCCACAACCTCATCTTTAGCTGCTTCCTCAACCACCGCTGCAGTTTCGGCCACAGCTTCACTACCATCAGCAGCCTCCGCCGTTTCAGTCTCAGCTGGTGCCTCTTCTACTATTTCCTTCTTGCGAATGGCCTCTGCCCTTGCTTCCTTAACTTTAGTTTCCGCATCTAACCTTGCTTTCTTATCTGCTTCTTTCTCCTTAGTGAGTCCATCAATCTTCTTATTAACCTTCTCCTCTTTGGACTTCTTCCACTCTTCAAATTTTGCATCTGCCTGCTCTTCGGTAATTGCTCCTTTCAGTACTCCTACCTGCAAATGTCTTTTAAGCATGAGCCCTCTGTATGAAAGAATAGCTCTCGCTGTATCTGAAGGTTGTGCACCTTTCATTAACCAATCAAGGGCTTTGTCTTCTTTTAATTCGATGGTAGCCGGATTGGTATTCGGATTATACTGTCCAATCTTCTCAATGAATTTACCATCACGAGGTGACCTGGAATCTGCTACGATCACGTCGTAGATTGCCAATTTCTTTCTACCTCTTCTTGCTAATCTTATTCTTGTTGCCATGTTTAACGATTAATAGTTTAATGTGGATCACGTCCACGGTCAAAAATCGGACGGCAAAGATAGAAATAATTCTTTAAGATTTCGTAACAGAGTCAATTATAAAACAATATTATTCGTGAATGATATCTCAATAAAAAATTTATATTTTTTACTCATATTCGTTTATGCGGTTTTACGATTTTATAATTCAAGGAAGACTGTCTACATTTAGGCATCTAATTGCCTCCCTATGGACAAGTACTCCTATATTTCGAACGCTCACGGTGAATACATAGATCAACTCTATAAATCTTACAAAGAGGATCCTAACTCGGTGGATGAGAGTTGGCAACGGTTTTTTGAAGGTTTCGAATTTTCACAGCAGAAATATGGAGAAGATGGTCAGGCGTCTGATGGTGGGGGTGATTTTGTGTCTCAAAAAGAAACTCGAATCAGGAACCTCATCTATGCTTACAGATCCAGAGCCCATCTTAAATCTGACACTAACCCAGTTAGAGAAAGAAGAGCTCACAAAACCAGGTTGGACCTTGAGAATTTCGGCCTTTCGAATGCCGATCTTGATGAGGAGTTTGAAATTGGAAAAGAACTTGGTCTTGGCAAGGCAAAACTCTCCAAGATATTAGCCACATTGAACAATATCTATCTCGGTCCCATTGGATTCGAATACAATCATATCCGGGATTCGGAGCGCTTTGAATGGTGTAAGAATAGGGTCGAAAATCCTACTACCGGTGCCCAGGCACTCCAACCATCTATTGAAGAGAAAAAATTAATCCTGCGAAAACTTAATGAGGCAGTTGCTTTCGAAAACTTTTTGCATACTAAATATATAGGACAAAAAAGGTTCTCCCTGGAGGGGGGTGAGAACACAATACCAGTCATTGATAAAGTAATTAGGTCTTCACCAGAATTTGGCATTGAAGAGGTGGTCATTGGAATGGCCCACCGAGGAAGACTCAACGTCTTGGCTAATATAATGGGCAAGACTTATGAAGAGATTTTCAGTGAGTTTGAAGGAATGGTGGATACCTCTCAAACCATGGGAGATGGTGATGTAAAGTACCATTTGGGCTATTCAAGCTTCTTACCTACACCTTCTGGAAAAGATGTCTATGTAAAGCTAGCCCCCAATCCATCACATTTGGAAGCGGTAGATCCCGTGGTATTGGGTTATACAAGAGCACAGATTGATGATGAGTATAAAGGTGATGTAAAAAAAGCGATTCCGTTACTAATTCATGGAGATGCAGCAATTGCCGGTCAGGGGATTCTCTATGAGATAGTACAAATGTCTCAACTCCCTGGTTATACAACCGGAGGAACAATTCACCTGGTAATCAACAATCAAGTTGGCTTCACCACAGATTATGACGATGCACGATCTAGCATTTACTGTACTGACCTCGCCAAAATAATTGATGCACCAATTCTTCATGTAAATGGAGATGATGCGGAAGCAGCGGTATTCGCTGCGGAATTTGCGCTCGAATATCGTCAAAAGTTCAATCGTGACGTTTTTATCGACCTGCTTGGATATCGAAGACATGGTCATAACGAAAGTGACGAACCAAAATTCACACAACCCAAACTATACGCCAAAATTGCTAAGCATCCCAATCCCCGTGAGATTTTTGTTAAGAAATTGACTGAGAGAGGCGATCTGGATGCTGAATTGGCAGACAAAATGGACAAGGAGTTTAGAGCCGAGCTACAGGATAGGTTGAATGAGGTCAAGCAACATCCATTGCCCTATATTGCTCAGAAAATAGAGGAAGAGTGGCAGGGTCTTAGAATGTCTAAGCTAACTGATTTTGATCAATCTCCTGATACGAGCATTTCAGAGGTAGCTTTGAAAAAGGTAGCCAAGGCATTGACCACAATACCAAACGGCTTTAAACCTTTGAGACAAATTGAAAAACTGATTAAGGACAGAAAAACAAATTTCTTTGAAACCGGAATGTTAAGCTGGGCAGATGGAGAGCAGCTCGCATATGGCTCTCTTTTAGCTGAAAACATTATCGTAAGGATGTCTGGGCAAGATGTAAGAAGAGGTACTTTCTCTCATCGGCATGCTTACTTCTTTGACGCCAACACCAACGAGTCGTATTGTCCACTTGACCATATCCAAAAAGACCAACGGAAATTCTGGATATACAATTCATTGTTATCAGAATTTGGCGTGTTAGGTTTTGAGTACGGATATGCCATGGCAACCCCAATGGCCCTTGTCATTTGGGAAGCACAATTTGGTGACTTTGCCAATGGTGCTCAGGTTATGATTGATCAATTTATTTCAAGTGCAGAGACTAAATGGCAACGAATGAATGGGTTGGTTATGTTATTGCCCCACGGTTATGAGGGTCAGGGGCCAGAACATTCAAGTGCCCGTATGGAGAGATTTTTGAATCTCTGCGCCCAGGGCAATATGATTATGGCCAACCTTACTACCTCAGCGAATTTGTTTCACCTTATGAGGCGGCAGGTAGCTTGGGAATTCCGGAAACCTTGTGTCGTTTTTTCTCCGAAATCTCTTTTACGAAGCACCGCAGTCCAAAGTCCGATAAAAGACTTCACCAAAGGTAGGTTTAAAGAAGTTATTGACGACGATTATGCGGTTAAGAAGAATGTTAAAAAAGTCCTGTTCTGCTCTGGTAAAGTGTTCTTTGACCTGCAGGAGGAGCAACAAAAAAGAAAGGCCAAGGATGTCGCAATTATCAGATTAGAGCAGTTACACCCATTTCCAAAAAAGCAATTAAACGACGTCTTGAAAAAATACACAAAACCCAAATTAGTATGGGTTCAGGAGGAATCAACCAACATGGGAGCCTTAACATTTTTCTCACAAGTTTCCGGATTCAAATTCGATTCCGTATCGAGAAAGTCATCGGCATCACCCGCTACAGGTTATTCCAAAGTTCATAAGGAAGAACAGGCAGATATTGTTAACAGAGCATTTAAAATCTAAATTATATGAGTCTTGAAATAAAAGTTCCCGCAGTTGGTGAATCTATAACGGAAGTCACTGTCTCTCAATGGCTCAAGAAGGATGGTGATACTGTTGAGATGGATGAAGTAATCTGCGAATTAGAGTCGGATAAGGCCACTTTTGAGCTAGCTGCGGAGGCTGCCGGAGTACTTCATACTAAAGCAAACGAGGGTGATACCATAGAAATAGGCAGTGTAATTTGTGAAATTGACACCAGCGCTGCACCAGCGGTAGAATCGAAAAAGGAAGCTGCTAAAACTGAAGAAACTTCTGTTGATAGTCCCCCTTCTTCGACTGGAAAAGTGCTGGAGATGAATGTACCAACAGTAGGTGAGTCAATCACGGAAGTTACCATATCGAATTGGATGAAGAATGATGGTGACGTGGTTACCCTCGATGAACCGATTGCGGAAATTGAGTCTGATAAAGCAACATTTGAGTTAGCTGCTGAAGCTGATGGTAAACTTACCATTGTAGCCAAGGAAGGTGAAACACTCGAAATAGGAGCCCTCATATGCACAATAGAGGTAATGAAAGGAGTGAGTCAGTCTGCGCCCGAATCAAAGCCAACTGATACACCCCAGCCAGAAACACCAACCGGATCCGCCGGGTATGCCGCCGGACATGCATCTCCTGCAGCCTCCAAGATCTTATCAGAGAAAGGAGTTGATCCATCCACTGTTGCAGCAACTGGAAGAGATGGTCGTATTACAAAGGAAGATGCCGTAAAGGCAGAAAAAAAATCGGAATCAACTGGTTCCCCACAAGATAGTACACCAGTCGTAGTACCGGGAAATAGGGATCAACGACGTGAAAAAATGTCTAGCTTGAGAAAGACTATTTCGAGACGACTGGTTTCGGTAAAAAATGAGACGGCCATGCTCACCACCTTCAACGAGGTGAACATGCAACCTATAATGGACGTCCGTAAAAAATATAAAGAGTCATTTAAAGAGAAATATGAGGTAGGCCTGGGGTTTATGTCCTTTTTCACAAAGGCTTGTTGCATGGCACTCCAGGAATGGCCTTCTGTAAATGCTCAATTAGACGGAGAAGAAATTATCTACAGTAACTTTTGTGATATCTCAATTGCTGTAAGTGCACCTAAAGGATTGGTTGTGCCTGTAGTAAGAAATGCCGAAGCCATGTCTTTTGAACAAATAGAAAAAGATATCGTCCGCCTTGCTACTAAGGCACGAGATGGTAAATTGAGTATCGAGGAAATGCAGGGAGGAACGTTTACTATCACCAATGGTGGTGTATTTGGATCTATGCTAAGTACTCCAATAATCAATGCACCCCAATCTGCAATTTTGGGAATGCACAATATTGTTGAGAGGCCTACGGCAGAGAATGGCCAGGTTGTTATTCGACCTGTCATGTATGTAGCGCTTTCTTATGATCACAGAATTATTGATGGTCGAGAATCTGTAAGTTTCCTTGTCCGCCTGAAGCAGCTTCTTGAAGACCCCACGCGTTTACTTTTAGGTGTTTAGATTGCTGAAAAGAGTATTGAGTACAAAGTATTAGTACATGCATAAGTACAAAGATTTGGATGTTTGGAAGAAATCAATGAAGTTATGCGTAAATGTATACCAGATTACTAAAAAGTTTCCAACTGAGGAAAATTTGGACTAACATCGATTCATCATTATTAGAAATTGAAGAACTTAGAAAAATGATTTATGGATTACAAAACAGTTTGAAGTAGCTCTATGTACATCGCACCATATACTATACACCATGTACTGTATACCTATGTACTATGTACTATTTTACCCTAACCTAAGATCAAATGAAATACGATGTCACAGTAATAGGATCTGGCCCCGGTGGTTATGTAGCAGCCATTAGGTGTGCACAACTAGGTCTAAAAACGGCCATAATCGAAAAATATGATACCCTTGGCGGTACATGTTTAAATGTAGGTTGTATCCCGTCAAAAGCACTGTTGGATTCTACAGAGCATTATCACAATGCCGAAACAACTTTTAAAGAGCATGGCATAACTATTACGAAACCGAAGGTTAATCTCGGGCAGATGATCAAACGCAAAAATGATGTTGTGAAGGCAACATGTGATGGGGTTGATTATCTTATGAAGAAAAACAAGATTGATGTGTTCCACGGAATTGGAACATTCAAAGACAAAAACACAATAGTAGTTGCAGGCAAGGACAAAAAAGAGGTCCAAACAGATAAAGTTATTATTGCAACCGGATCAAAACCAACTATCCTCCCCTTTATAAAACTGGATAAGAAGCGAGTTATAACCAGTACGGAGGCACTCAATCTGAAAGAAGTGCCCAAACACATGATTATCATTGGAGGTGGTGTAATTGGAATGGAATTGGGCTCAGTCTATGCACGACTCGGCTCAAAAATCACAGTTGTTGAATTTCTCGACTCTATTATACCAACTATGGATGGTACAATGGGCAAGGAACTTCAAAAAGCCACAAAGAAGCTGGGTTTTGAATTCTACCTCGGTCATAAAGTAGTTGAAGTATCGGCCAAAGGAAACGTTGTGTCTGTCAAGGCAGAAAGTAAGAAGGGAGAAACAGTTGAGATTAAAGGAGTTTATTGCCTGGTGTCTATTGGCCGTAAACCTTATACCGACGGACTCGGACTGGAGAATGCGGGTATTGAGGTAGATAAGGCCGGTAGAATCGAGGTTGATGATCATTTGCAAACAAAAGTTGCCGGTATTTATGCCATTGGTGATGTTGTCAAGGGAGCGATGCTGGCGCATAAAGCTGAAGAAGAAGGCACTTTCGTAGCTGAAAGCATCACTGGTCAAAAGCCACATATTAATTATTTACTGATACCCGGTGTCGTATATACATGGCCTGAAGTCGCCTCCGTTGGCTACTCTGAGGAGCAACTAAAAGAGCAAGGAAGGGCATACAAAACAGGTTCATTTCCTTTCAAAGCACTAGGAAGAGCCAGGGCAAGTATGGATATTGATGGTTTAGTCAAAGTACTTGCTGATAAATCTACCGATGAGATACTTGGGGTGCACATTATCGGCGCAAGAGCTGCCGATATGATAGCAACAGGTGTTACAGCAATGGAATTTAGGGCCTCGGCAGAAGATGTAGCTAGAATGTCACATGCACATCCAACTTATATGGAAGCTGTTAAAGAAGCGTGTTTGGCGGCTACTGATAACCGTCCGATTCATATGTAGGTCTTTTGGTATGCGCTAAGATAAAATGCCCTTTACGCCTTTTTTTGTTTTTCAACTAGCTGCTTTAGATATTCAATTGATAATTGAACACCAAAAGCAGTAGCATTTTTCTGCTTGCCAAAAGGCGTATCTCCGAATGCTGTCCCCGCAATATCAATATGAGCCCAATTGGTATGCTTGTTGGTAAAAACCTCTAAGAACTTCGCAGCTGTGATAGCTCCCGCGAGTGGTTTGCCACTATAATTTTTCACATCAGCCACATCTGACTCCAGGTCTTCTTCATAATCACTCCACATTGGCAATGGCCAAACCCGCTCACCACAATGCTTTCCGGCTTCAATCAACTCTTTGCTTAGTTTTTCATTGAGGGTAAAAAGACCAGCCGCATGGTATCCCAAAGTTGCTATCACACTTCCTGTCAGTGTAGCATAATCTATTAGAACATCAGTGGAATACTTCTTAGTCATGTAAGACAAGGCATCTGACAATATCAGCCGACCTTCAGCATCCGTATCAATAACTTCTATGGTTTTTCCTGAATACGAATCTATTATATCGCCCGGCTTAATGGCCGCAGCATCAACGGAGTTTTCAGTTGCGGGAACAATGGCCACAAGGTTCACCTGTAGTTTAAGTTTTGCCGCAAGTTCTATGGTGCCTAAAACCGCCGCTGCCCCACCCATATCGCTTTTCATATAATGCATATTGGCAGAGCCTTTTATTGATAACCCCCCTGTATCAAAAGTTACCCCCTTCCCTATCAGTCCAACGGTTGTTTTCGCCAGTTTGTGCTTGTATTCTGCAATAATGAATGCAGGTTCCTGATCACTCCCCTGGCTAACAGCCAAAAGCGCATTTAACTTCATTTTTTCAATCGCTTTTTTATTCAAGACCTTAACCTGGAAGCCATTGGTCTTACCTGAGTTAATAACCCAATTACCTAATATTTTAGGGGTAAGTTTGTTTGCAGGAGCATTAACTAAATCCATTACTCTTACCTGAGTTTCCGCAAGAGCAACAGCATCTTTTACAACTTTAGGTATTCCAGGGGCTCTACTTATAATTTGCAATTTAAATTTCGAAGTGGTCTTTTTATCTGATTTATAAAGTCCCAGGTTATATGACCCAACAATAGCAGCAACAGAAGTTATTTCCGATAGCATCGGGTGCATCTTCTGAGCAACCCAAGCCAAATTAACAGCTATACTCTTACCAAGTTTGGGGTTTTGAGTTTTAAAAAAGGATCTTAAAGTTTTCAGTATTGGCCCATGTTCCAGGTGCTCACCCAATCCGACAATTAATAACTTGCTGGAAGTAGTTCCCCGCTTAAAATATGTCGTAAGTACTTCATTACTAGCCGCCTTGAAATCATGCCGTAACAATTGAAAATCAATGGCGTGCTTTTTTGCAATTAATCTCAAGTTACTCTCTAACTTATCATCCTGAAAAATGGGAATAATTGTAGACGAAGGAGTACTCTTTATTTCAACAACTGTTGTAATCTTCATTCTTTACTTTTTAAAATAAAGCCACTCAACCGCATGCGGAAATTCCTGGCCCCATTTGAATTCATTATGTTGACCATCTGGATCTATGGATGTTCTGACCACAATTTCCGGGTGATTCTTTAATGTGTTTTTCAACTTGTCAACGTGCGACAACATAGTAGCGCTTTCTGCGCCACCACCATACAAATAAACATCGGTAGGGTAATTATGATCAGAACTGATGGCCTTTAAAAAAATTTTTGGAGTGATCCATAATGAGGGGGAAAACACCATCAATTTGCCGAAAATGTCCGGATAATTTAAGACTGAGTAAAGTGAAATTAATCCCCCCATTGAGCTTCCTCCAATTCCGGTATTAAGTCGATCAGGCAAAGTCCTGTAGTGGCTATCGATATAAGGTTTTAAGGTCTGTGTTACAAAATTCAGGTAGCTGTTCCCATCGCCTTTACCCCATCTCCAATTGAAGAATGGTGAATATTCTGTTGCCCGATCTTTCTCTCCGTGATCAATGGTGATCACAATTAAATCTTTATAACCATATTCTGCAAGAATGGCCAGTTTTTGATCAACCGCCCAATTACCAAATGGAGCAGAATCATCAAAGAGATTTTGCCCATCATTCATATAAAGGACGGGATAGCTCGTATCACTTTTATCGTAATTATAAGGCAGTAATGCACATATCCTTCTGTGTTTGCCCATCTGTGGAATCTCGTAATCATCACGAATGACGTCCAGAATTGGCAAATATTCTTTCTTGAATGCCAACCCATCAGTCCTCCATCGCGTTACAAAATCACATATTTCCCCTTTAGGTTGATTTATCCGGCGATTTTCGATTTTATTTCCATATCGGTCAAGCTCAACACTCTCCCAACCACCTTTCAGATATTTGTACTCAATTTGATTAGGTACTTTGACACTTTGAGGCCAAAGCAGCTCATATTCTTGCTCTTTGATTTTTCTTAATAAAAATTTATCGTTTTTGAGCTCCCAATCATTGAAATTCCCACATAAGTAAATAGGTCGGTCGTCATCAAGATCAACTTTTAAATTGAACCTGAGTTGATCGACCGAATTGGGTTTACTATTTGATTGTACTAAAGTGGTTTGCATCGATTACGCCTGCGCCGCAAAGCTAATCCGGTCAATCTATTCCAGCCAATTTTTATCCATGGATATTGTCAACTCCTGATCGTTTCTTAAAGTCTCTGAGAGGCTATACACCCTCGGGTATTCGTAGGTGAAAAAATATTTCATGGTGTGAATCTTGCCCTGGTGAAAAGGGTTCTCAAGGTTTTCCACATTTTTGCGGCAAGCATCAACAACGGTCACCCCCTGTTTCAGCCATTGCCAACCAAGGCATACCAATCCGAATAACTCCATATAAACGGTCGCATCTGCCAAATATCTATCGATATTGTCATTCATGGCATACGCCAACAGGTAATGTGTCACTTTCTTTAATTCATCCGAACCAGCCACAAACGGATCAACTATGTCGTTGAGTTCTTCAAAATACCGGGCATCACGAACGGTAAACTCAAACTCCTTTGAGAGCAGCTGCATTCCTTTGCCATTCTCCATTAAAACTTTCCTTCCCAAAAGATCTAATGACTGAATGCCTGTTGTACCCTCATAGATCGGAGTTATTCTAATATCTCTGTAGAGCTGTTCTAATTCAAAATCTTCGCAATAACCGTATCCGCCAAATACTTGTAATGCTTCACTAACGGATTCAATACCACGCTCTGAGGGGTACGTTTTTACTACCGGCGTCAATAGGTCAAGGAGAAGTTGATAATGGTCTCTCAAGTCCCCTTCTTTCGTTTTAACCATGTCAGCATAATGAGCACATTGCATTATCAAACTCAAGGAGCTATCAATTATGCTTTTCTGCTTTAAAAACATTCGCCTGACATCATAGTGTTCAATAATATTGACCTGTTTCTCTTCCGGTTTGGCTGTTCTATGCCTACCCTGTGGTCTCTCATTTGCATATTCCAAAGCCTGAAAGTATGCTGATGATGCCATTGCTGTCGCACCAATCCCAACAGAAATACGAGCCTCATTCATAAGCTTAAACATATACTTTAAGCCTTGATTTTTATCTCCTACCAGGTATCCATAGCAGTTATTTCTATCACCCATTGATAAGTGGACAGTCGGAGTAGCCTTTTGCCCCATTTTATGGAAGATTCCCGCAGTTTTTACGTCGTTGGATATTCTTTTCTTGTTTTCAAACCTGTATTTGGGGACAATGAAAAGAGAAATTCCCTTAGGTCCTGCAGGCTCACCTTCAATCCTGGCTAACATCATGTGAACAATATTTTCTGGATGCTGATAGTCCCCCGCAGAGATAAAGATCTTTTGTCCTCTTATTTTATAAGTGCCATGTTCACCAATCGAGATTGCTTCTGATGTGAGATCCCCTAATGAGCTACCAGCGTCAGGTTCCGTCAATGCCATCGTGCCCTGCCATTTTCCTGAATGCAGATTGGGTACGTACTCCTTGATGAGCTCTTCTGAGGCAAATTCCAGTATTAAGTTGGCTGCACCTGTATTGAGTCCTGTAAAACCATAAGTTCCATTATTAGCTGCTTGAAATATAAAATTAGTTGCTGCATCCACCATAAAGGGAACCTGCATTCCGCCATCCTCCATGGCTGAGGTGGCACTATACCACCCCCCGTCTCCCAGTGCTTTGACCAAACGAGCGATTTTGGGATGTGCGATTACCTGACCATTAACTAACTCGGGCGGATTTTTATCCATTTCCCGCATGAAAGGTTGAAGATATTTCTCCGCTATCTTCATTGCGCTATCAACCATCAAATTGACGGCCTCTTTATCATGATGACGATAGTAGTGATGTTTTAGTATTTCTTCCAACTTATGAACATCAAATAATAAGAAGTTCAAATTGGTCAAACTCAAAAATTTCTTTCCCATTAATTCAGGTTTATTTCATTGAAAAAATACAGGATCAGGCACCTCCGTACCAATCCTTAAAGTCCCCCACTTTTTCTCTGCTGACAATTATTTCCTTATCAAATTCGACCGTCGGACTTATTCTCAAACGGCTGTTGGAATATACCAAAACATCCTTAATTGCAGAAATATTAAGAATGAAAGTGCGATTTACGCGAAAGAAGGAATGGGGGTCCAACAGGCCTTCCAACGTCTCTATCTTATAATCAACTACATACTTATCTTTGTTTTTGGTAATCAAAAAAGCGGTTCTCCCTTCAGCATAAAAAAATGCTACATCTGCAGTTACCACTGATCGGATGTGCTCTCCCAATTTTACCAGAAATCTGTCCTTATAACTCTTGTCAGAGACCTTGGATAGGATTTTGGCGAGATCTGTCAAGTCGGGTGTTTGATTTGCGAATTGATCTCTTAATCTTTCATATTTGATCAGACTTTGACTTAGCGCCTCGAATGTTAAGGGTTTAAGCAAATAGTCAATACCATTTACTTTAAATGCCTCGATTGCATATTGATTGAAAGCGGTAAGAAATATTACCGGACGGCTGACTTGGATATGATTGAAGATTTCAAAACTCTTTCCATCAGTAAGTTGGATATCCATAAAAATGATATCGTATTGCCCGTCTTTCTCATTTAATAACTCTGTTGCCCTTTTTATACTGCCAGCCTTTCCAATGATTTCATTGTCCGAATCATATTCCTTTAGCAGATGCTCTAACTTTTCCGCAGCGGGAATTTCGTCTTCTACAATGATGATTTTCATTTTAAAGTAATTGACCGAAGTGTCAAATTAATTATCCTTGACCGTTTTAGAAATTTTTCTTTCGGAAGAAAGCAAGCAAATTTGCTCCTAACAGATGAGAATTCTATTTCTAGTACCGTACCCTTCAGGACAGGCCCCATCACAAAGGTTTCGATTTGAACAATACCATCAGCTCCTTAAAAATAATGGCTATGAAATTGAGGTGCGCTCTTTTTTAGACCTCCAAACCTGGATGATTCTCTACACTGATGGAGCTTGGTTAGCAAAGGGGTTTGGTGTCTTCAAAGGATTCTTTAGACGTATTGTTCATCTGATAGAAGCATTCACATCCGACTATGTATTTATTCATAGAGAACTTACACCGATAGGTTTACCAATCTTCGAATGGGTATTATCCAAAGTAATGCGAAAGAGAATTATTTATGATTTTGATGATGCAATTTGGTTACCTAATACATCCGTCGAAAACAAGTTAATAGCCTCAATAAAATGCCATGGGAAGGTAGGATCTATATGTAGCTGGAGCTGGAAAATATCTTGTGGAAACGAATTCATAGCCAATTATGCTAGAAAATTTAATGAAAACGTAGTTGTTAATCCCACGACTATTGACCCCGCGAGTTTGAAGAATGCTCTAAAGCGGGAAACTAAAGACGTTGCAACCATCGGTTGGACGGGAACTCACTCTACGTCCAAATATCTAAAGAAAATCGTTCCAATCATCCAAGAACTCGAGCGTTCACATGATTTTAGGTTTCTGATTATCTCCAATAAAAATCCCAACATCTCGCTCAAATCTGTAGAATATCGGAAATGGCGAAAAAAATCTGAAATTGAAGATCTCATGGAAATTGACATTGGCATAATGCCTCTGGATAATGATCAGTGGGCTGAGGGTAAATGTGGTTTTAAAGCCTTACAATATTTGGCTCTTCAAATTCCTGCTCTTGTTTCACCGGTCGGTGTCAATAAAGAAATTGTTGAAAATGGTGTCAACGGTTACCATTGCGACAGTTTTGAAGATTGGAGAAGCAATCTGATAAATCTTATGATGAACATGAAGTTAAGAAAGCAATTGGGAGCAAATGGAAAAGAAAAAGTCATTCAGAGCTATTCAACGGTGTCTAATGCCAATAACTTTCTTAGCCTTTTCAAGGATTAAGCAATTCCTCGAGACAACCATTATAATTCCGGCTCAACCTTAGCTCTTTTCCATTCTTAAGTGTTACCAGATAATCCCCGTTTTGTTTGGGTTTTAAGGATTTGATTAGGTTAGTATTCACAATGCTGGATTTGTGTATTCTTTCAAAAACCCCTTCCGGTAGGCGTTTCTCCATATTCTTCATACTTTCACGAACGAGGTAATATTTATTACACACATGAATCTTAATGTAGTAATCATAAGCTTCAACCCATTCGATTTCTGAAAAATCCAGTAAATGGATCTTACCCATCGATTTAACTACCAATCGGCCATTCCTCGGATCCTGCTCATTCTCCTCAATTATTCTATCGTTATCGGTAATTCCTTTTTCCTTTTTATAATCTGCTAAAAGATGTTCTAAGCGCTGATTTGTAATTCTTTGATCTATTTGCTCTTT
>JAJCYL010000500.1 GCA_029262955.1 Cytophagales bacterium
CTCTTAAATGCTCACTTAAGCCAACGATAAAATTGTGCCCATCAAAACCCTCCTTTAAAATCTCATCAAAAACCAAAATGGTTTCCGGCAATTTTTCATTCAAACAGTGATCAGTGATCTTAAAATAGTAGTCATGATCAAGGATGTGGAGATTGTCAATGGTAGACTTATAGGTAATCTCGTTTCCAGATGAAAATGTGACAATCAGGTCAAAAATGGACAAGGCATCCCGCATGGCACCATCCGCCTTTTGAGCAATGAGGTGTAATGCCTCTTCTTCATATTTGATCCCTTCCTTTTCGGCAATTCCTTTTAGCTGGTCACTGATGTCTGAGATTTCAATTCGATTAAAATCATAGATCTGGCATCGGGAAAGGATGGTTGGGATTACCTTGTGCTTTTCAGTCGTAGCCAAAATAAAAATGGCATAGCTAGGCGGTTCTTCCAGGGTTTTCAAAAAAGCGTTGAAGGCCTGGTTAGAGAGCATGTGCACCTCATCTATGATATAGACTTTATATTTTCCCTGCTGAGGTGGATAACGAACCTGGTCGATCAGGTTGCGGATGTCTTCGACTGAATTATTGGAAGCCGCATCCAGTTCATAAATGTTAAGGGTATTGAGATTTTCCAGTGGCCCTTCTGACTCAAACTCATTGATCAGCCTGGCCAGGATACGTGCGCAAGTGGTTTTTCCCACTCCCCGGGGACCACAAAAGAGTAGTGCCTGGGCTAATTGGTTGTTGTCAATGGCGTTTTTCAGCGTGGTGGTGATGTGCTCCTGGCCCACCACTTCGTCAAAACCCTGAGGTCTATACTTTCTTGCTGAAACAACGAAATTATCCACGCCCGAAAGTTATATAAGGTTGAGTTGGTTTAGAAGCTTTGTGGAGGGAATGTTGATAAAACTGATCGCCATTACCTACATTTTTCGGAAAAGCATCAAAGAACTACTTAGTAGGCGGAACTCAATTAAATGCCTATTTTTATTTCAATCATCAAATGGGAAGCTATGCCTTGTAGAGTAGGAATCACCACCAATCCGGTTAATCGTAAAGCAGATTGGGAGACCAAAGTTGTTCATCTCAAGAATTGGAAAATTCTCGCCTCGTATAACAGTGCTAAAAAGGCCAAGGAACATGAGGATCGTTATGCAGAAAGGTATGGCTGTCAATCTTCACACAGTGGAATAGATGCCAAAGGTCCCTGGCACGTCTATCGGTTTGAGTACTTGAGGAAGAGATAGGTGCTTCATAACTTCTTATTCGTACCTCAAGCTGAAGGAGAGAGTCAAGGTTGACTGAAGAATCTGATTATTAAGTAATTACCAACAGACTCCTGCCTTGGCAGGCAGGCTTCAGGGATGCTGAGGCAGGGTGTGTAATGGCCCATCGCTAACCCTTCTATTCCCTAAAGGGACCTGCCCAAATGTCATCATATTTTGCGTGTTTGGACATCCCAATATTAATTCTCAGAATGACGTCCTATTTATATAACCGTCGTTCTGAGGAGCCTTTGCATAGCATTGGCGAAGTAAAATCTCCCAGTAAGTTTTGCTGCTGTTCTCCTGCTGGGCAACCAGAAGCGAGCAGTCTTTCAAGGAGTCACTTATTCTTCCTCGGTAATCGACCCGCCACTTTTAATGCCTTATTAATGATAAATTCCAACTGGCCATTGATACTTCTAAAATCATCTTCAGCCCATTTTTCCAATGCCTTTAAAGTCGATTCGTCCACTCTAAGAACAAATGGTTTCTTTTTTGCCATGCTAATACACTTGCCAGTTTTCTTTCAACCTGATAATTACCTTATTCAATTCCTTTATCCAAAGTAACACCCCAATAAATTTTGAAAGTCTGGACTTCCTCGAAAAGGACTTTCTCTCTCGTTTCTTAATGATGTAATGTTCCGGAATTAACTATCGGTGTTACATCTTTATCGGCACAAAGCACCACCATTAAATTACTGACCATGGCCGCCTTTCGTTCCTCATCTAGATCAATGATATTTTTCTTACTGAGTTGATGAAGTGCTAAATCAACCATGCTGACCGCTCCTTCTACAATCTTATGTCTGGCCGCAACAATTGCGGTAGCCTGTTGTCTTCGAAGCATGGCACTCGCGATCTCTTGTGCATAGGCGAGATAGCCTATTCTTGCTTCCAATATTTCAATTCCAGCTATGTGCAGCCGATCTTCAACTTCTTTTTCCAGCGCCTCATTAACTTCATCAAGTCCCGACCTCAGCGTCATATCTGACTGCTCATCATCGAAATTATCGTAGGGATACCGTGCCGCCATTTTTCTTACCGCGGCATCAGTCTGCACGCGAACGAAGTTCTCATAGTCATTTACCTCAAAAGCTGCGGCAAAGGTGTCTTCCACTCTCCAAACCAGGATGACTGAAATCATTATTGGATTACCAATTTTATCGTTGACTTTGACCCGTTCACTATCAAAATTCCGAGCTCTGAGAGAAATGGATTTCTTATGATAAAATGGATTGGCCCAGAAGAAACCATTGGCTTTTACAGTGCCTTTGTATTTTCCGAATAGTGTCAAAACCCGTGATCCGTTGGGGTTGACAAAGAAGAACCCGGGGATTAATCCGGCGAAAACTACCAACACGGCTATTCCTATTCCCATTTTGATGGTAGCTAATGCTACTCCAAGTAGAACAAGTTCCACCAGCAGCATAATGTAGGCGGAGATTGGTTGATATATGGTCTCTTTCGTGTTCATAGACATTATATTTTGGATGATACTATAATGATATCATTTTGATATACGACGAAACGTAAGAAAGGTTGGAAGAACCGGTTAGACCCTAAAGACTACTGATGATGTTTATTCTGATCAATTACAAACCTAAACAGACTCTTCACGCCATTGCATTCGCTGAGTGACGAGTCATTTTCACTGTCATTCGGAGAGCTTGCTTAGCAAAGTTAAACCCATGCTCACAAAAATTTCGATGACAAACAAAGTCTAAAAAGAAACCCGTCATTCCTGCATAGGCAGGAATCTCCATTAGAAGCACCAAATCCGGGAGATTCCCGCCTTCGCGGGAATGACGATCTTTTTTTCGTTCCTATAATTGGTAGGAGCATTTGTGTAGCGTAGGTGACGTAAGAATATCCCCGGTATGTGTGCTTTCCTTTGCCGGAGGGCTTTCCTTTTTTGAAAGTTAAACCCATGCTCACAAAAATTTCGATGACAAACAAAGTCTAAAAGGAAACCCGTCATTCCTGCATAGGCGGGAATGACGGTCTTTTTTTTGTTCCAATAATTGGTAGGAGCATTTGTGTAGCATTGGCGACGTAAGAATCTCACCGGTATGTGTGCTTTCTCCTGCCGGAGGGCTTCATTTTTGAAAGTCAAACCATGCTCACAAAAACTTCGATGACAAAATCTAAAAGAAAACCCGTCATTCCTGCGTAGGCAGGAATCTCCATTAGAAGCACCAAATCCGGGAGATTCCCGCCTTCGCCGGAATGAACGATCTTTTTTCGTTCCTATAAATGGTAGGAGCCTTTGTG
>JAJCYL010000501.1 GCA_029262955.1 Cytophagales bacterium
CCCCTTTTTGTCGGAGGATAGTAAAACTCTATATTTTTCCTCAGAAGGGCATGATGCTTTAGGCGGGCATGATGTATTTGTCTCAACTAGAGTGGGTAATGGCTGGAGTAAACCTGAGAACCTTGGCTATCCCATCAATACATTTGACGATGAACTTTACTTTTCAATGAATGAGGATGGTAAAACAGGACTATTGAGTTCAGATAGAATTAACAGTAACGGTGGTTTTGATATTTATCAATTCAAAGAGGCAGCGTATAGAGCCATAACAGGGGTTGTAGAAGACCAAATTACCGGAAAACCAGTGGCGGGTTTGAGAGTTGAATACCAACCAACAAAATTCCCCGATGAAAAATTCATCAGTTATACTGATGAAAATGGTGGCTATAAATCAGAAATTATTGCCGATGATATAATGAATGTGAAGATTTATGAGAGTGAAGATTTATTGCTTAGCGAAAAGTTAACATCAGCTTACCCACCTTCAGACTCTCCAGTTAAAAAGAATTACAAAGTGCAATTGGCCGACAGTGCTGAAATAGTTTCGCTTGCACAAGCTTTAACTGAAAATGAAAATGCCCAGTTTGATGAGGGTTATGCAGACATAGATTTCATTGCCAATGAATTCCGACCAGGAAGAAAAGCGTTACTAAAGGATCTTTATTTCGAGTTTGCGAGTAGTGAAGTTTCATCCAACTCTGGAGCAACCTTATCTGCTCTCTTACTGGTTTTAAAAAATAATCCTCAGTTGAGAGTTGAAATTGCTGCCCACACTGATCATGTTGGGAGTCATGACTTCAATATTGAACTCAGCAAGAAACGAGCAACAACAGTTGTAGATTACCTTGTTAAAAATGGTATAAGCTCTTCCCGATTAGTTGCCAAAGGTTATGGCGAATCAAAGCCTGTTGGTTCGAATGAAAATGATGAAGGACGGGCACTCAATAGAAGAATAGAAATAATTGTAGCCGAGTGATTTGAAATCCATAGGAAGCAAACCTATCTTCAATTATTTAACCTAACAACTATGTACCATAGTGTGATTGCTGGTATCGGTCATTATCTACCAGATAATATTGTTACCAACAGCGACCTTGAAAAATTGATGGATACTACCAGTGATTGGATAGTTGAAAGAACGGGTATCGAAGAAAGAAGACATGTTGTAAAAGGAAGTGGCGACAGCCCTTCTACTATGGGCACAAAGGCATCAAGAATAGCTATTGAGAAAGCCGGGTTGACTCCCGATGATATTGATTTTATCATTTTCGCTACGTTAAGTCCAGATTATTATTTCCCAGGCCCTGGAGTGATGGTGCAGGATCAATTAGGTATCAAGGAAATTGGTGCATTGGACATTCGCAACCAATGTTCGGGATTTGTATATTCATTATCAGTAGCGGATCAATTTATCAAATCAGGAATGTATCAGAATATCCTTGTAATTGGATCTGAGCTTCATAGCGGGGGGTTGGATATGAGCACCAAGGGGAGAAACGTCTCTGTTATTTTTGGAGATGGTGCGGGTGCGGTAGTAATTCAACGTACCGAGAAAGAGGCCGTTGGAATTTTATCTACTCATCTACACTCGGAAGGCAAATATGCCGAGGAGCTGGCATTGATAGGCCCCAATACAGGTAGATGGGTTCCTGAAATTATCGCGAACGCCAATTCCGAAGATCTAAGCTATTACCCCTATATGAATGGCAACTTCGTTTTCAAACACGCGGTAACACGATTTTCCGAAGTTATAATTGAAGCCTTACAGGCCAATAATTTCCAACCCAGTGAAATTGATTTACTTATCCCACATCAAGCTAACCTTAGGATAAGCCAATTCATTCAGAAGAAAATGGGGTTGGGAGAACACCAAGTCTTCAATAATATTATGAAATACGGTAATACGACCGCAGCCTCCATACCCATTGCCTTGAGTGAGGCTTTTGACCAAGGGAAGGTCAAGTCCGGAGATTTAGTCTGTTTGGCAGCTTTTGGAAGTGGATTTACATGGGCTTCAGCTCTATTAAAGTGGCAATAAGGTCATAAGCTATTGTTAACTCCGGAAGATTTCTTAATTATTAATGACCAGGATTATTTAATCCACAAAAGGGCCGTTCTCAGTAAAATCTCTCAAATATTGAGTGAGGTAGAAGTGACAATTAAGAATTCCCCAGTCATCAGAAGTCCACTCTTACCGCAAGATGCATTAACCATGTCTGGAAAAATTTCCAGGGGCGAAAACTATAAGGGTCTACCCTATGTAGTTTTGGATTTTCCCAGATACTCAAATGGTGAAAAGGTATTCCTTTATCGAACGATGTTTTGGTGGGGACACTATTTCATATGCCTCTTGATTAGCCAAAATTGTGGCCATCAAATAAAGAAGTCACGGCGCGTGAATGATCTACTCCTCAATACCGGGTCAACTCCCTGGAACTATGACCTCTCCGATAGCTGTTGGAAAGAACTTGAAGATTCGCAAACCACAAATAGCAAGCTTCCGTTTATCTGCATTGGTAAGCGAATAGATTTCAATGATTTTAATCTGTTATCTGATATTAGTCTTACAACTTTTGATACAGCCTTATCATTTTTGATGAAAAAAAACTAAACTCGCTCAATGATTGCGTATTCTATTTCAATTTGAATTTTCATGATTAAATATTTGCTATTCATATCATTTTTAGGGGCTTGCTACCAATCTTTTAGTCAAGTTGAGATCATTCAACAGCTGGATAGTACTTCAACTGGAAGTGGTGACCTGATCAATGGCTCCAAACAGGGCAAATGGCAATACTTTAACTCAAAGGATCAGTTGATTGGTGAAGGTGAGTACATCGAGAATAAGTCAAATGGCAAATGGCAATTCTATAAAAGTAACCAGTTACAAATTGAGCTGAATTATTCTCAGGGTAAGTTGCAAGGTGAGTATAAACGATTTGAAAATTCAAGGCTTCTAATTCGAGGGGAGTACGAAAATAACATTCAAACTGGATATTGGCGAGAGTACTTCCCAAATGGGTATTTAAAATCAGAAGGTGAATATTCCCTCAATTTGAAAGAAGGTGAATGGAAATACTATCACTCTAATGGAACCCTGGCAGAGATTGCAGACTATCAGAGTGGCAAACGTGAAGGGCCGAGCGTGGTCTACGATGAATTTGGATTCATTATTTCCCGGGGGAATTATCTTGCAAACTTACTACATGGTAGCTGGAGTGAATTCTATGATACAGGAAACATAGCATTATCTGGTAAGTACATCCTCGGTGAGAAGGATAGCACTTGGGTTGAATACAATGAATACGGAAGCATAAGGTATCGACAGAACTTTATTGCAGGTCAACCTGATGGAGAATGGACCTATTTCTACTCCAATAACAAGCCGGAAAGAATCGAGCATTACAGATTAGGCACAAAATCGGATGTCTGGAAGGAGTATTTCCGAAATGGTACACTTCAAAAAGAATACTATTACAAAAATGATTTCATTGATAGCATATATCTGGAGTACTACAATACCGGTACGAAAAGTGTAGAAGGGCATTTCAAATTTGATCTAAAAACCGGTACGTGGCTTAATTTTTATGAAAATGGCGCTCTATTTACCATTGGTGACTACCGACAAGGTCTTAAGTATGGTCTATGGAAATATTTCTCTGATGGAGGGAATCTGATGGAGGAGGGAAAATACAGGAATGATATGAAGTATGGCCAATGGATATATTATCACGCCAATGGGAAAATAAATGCTGTGGGTAGTTACGTAAATGATGAAAAAGATGGCCTTTGGGGTGAATTCTATAACAATGAACAACTGCAGCAAGATGAAAATTGGAATCTTGGCCGATTAATGGACATCAGTGCATACTACACCATCAAAGGGGACACTCTGCCACACGGAACATTTCGAAATGGTAACGGG
>JAJCYL010000502.1 GCA_029262955.1 Cytophagales bacterium
GACGTCATGAAGATTTCCCGTCGGGACACGGTAAAATTTATCAAAAATCTTATGCGCCGCATCTCTGGACATCCCAATACCCCGATCGATGATGTTGATAAAAATACCTTTGGCCGAACTCTCTGTTTTAATCGTGATCTCTGGTCTCTCCGAAGAATATTTGTTGGCGTTATCCAGAAGGTTGTAAATAATGTTGGTTAAGTGCATCTCATCTGCTTCAACCACTAAATATTCAGCATTAAGTTCCTTGTGCACAGTACCTCCGCGTTTTTGCACCTGTAGGTCTATATTTTCCAATACCTTTTCAATAATCTCATGGACATTCACTTTATCGACCTTCAATTTGAAATCCTGCTTATCAAGTGTAGCCACCTGCAGGACCTTTTCCACCTGGAGTCCCAACCTCTTATTCTCATCATGAATGATCTTCATATACCGTTCTTTCATACTCTTACTGGTACTAATTTGATCATCCTGAAGCGCCTCACATGCTAAGGAAACAGTAGCAATTGGAGTCTTGAACTCGTGGGTCATGTTATTGATGAAATCATTCTTTATTTGAGAAATTTTCTTTTGCTTGATAATGGTCAAAATGGCGTATGTGAAACAAAAGACGATCACCAACATGAATATGAGTGAAGATGCCAGTGTAATCCAGACCTTACCGATTAAAAATCTGTCCTCTCCCGGGAAATAGACGTGTATAAAATTGTTTTCATGAAGGATGTCATTCGGAAATAAACTGGCTCTTAGCTTAGATTTTTTGAGATAGCTTATATCACTCTTACCAAAAGCAAACAAAACACTATCCTTATCCTCGTTAATCACCCCGTGGTCATAAGTGATGTCGATCCCCTTATTTTGGAATTCGACTTTTAAAAGTGAATCTAATTCAGATTTATCAATTCGGTTTTCAATGTTCCTTTTACCAGCTAACAATTCATGGATCACCACATTCACCATTTCAGATTTCTTAACCACTTTTCTCAAGGTTCCTCCCAAATGTTGCAGTTCAATTTTTGTAGAGTCCAGATTCCGGCTTATTTCTTTTATTTCTTTTCCTATCTTCCTGTCAATTTTTCGAGTGTCTTGCTTTATTTGATTGTCATTCAAATTGAAAGTCTCTCTGACATCACTTGTTTCAAAGTCATAGGCGAAATCTAATAGAATCATATCCTTCAAAGAATCTTCACCTATACTCTCAATACTGATTAATCGCTTCTTGAAAGTACTTTCTAATAACTCTATGGTATCCTGTCTAACTGAAGTCGCACTCCTCAACTGAAAACGCGTGTCAAGGTTATCATAAGCCACGTGTAGGGCCTCCTGCATTTCGATTTTTGAAGCAACATTATTAAGTGCTTCATGAACGTCACTTTGAAAGCGATCCTTGTTGGCAGTTAATACATTATCAATCCAGTAGACCTGGAAGACAACTAGCCCGGTAAGCGCCAAGCTCATCAACACCACTATCCATCGAAGTGTTCGAGAATTCACATCGCAATTTACGCCTGCGCCCTATATAATGTTGGCTTTTAACGCTTTTTAACGTCAAAAATAAGATGAGTAATCTAGTTCTTGAAACCGATGATTTTACCCTTCCAACCTTGAGTTTCTATCTTTTTGGCAGACTCTTCAACCTTCATTTTAAGTGAATTCTTATAGTTATCAAGGGTTTTGGCGACTTCCTTATTAAAGGAACCAACAATTTGAGCAGCTAAAATACCGGCATTCTTCGCCCCATTTAAAGCTACGGTAGCCACAGGAACCCCTGCTGGCATTTGAAGGATGGAGAGAATAGAATCCCAACCATCTATAGAATTACTCGATTTAACTGGCACTCCAATTACAGGTAAGGAAGTCATCGAGGCCACCATTCCGGGAAGATGTGCTGCCCCACCAGCACCAGCTATAATCACTTTTAGGCCATTACTACGAGCCTTTTCGGCATAATTCACCATTCTTTTTGGGGTCCGATGTGCTGAAACAATAGTTAATTCGAACGGAACCTTTAGTTCTTCAAGTATTTCTGCAGCCTCCGACATTACATTGAGATCGGATTGGCTACCCATAATTATACCCACTAATGGTTGGCTCATGCAATAACTTTAATCGTATTCTTTACAAAATTAACCTTGTTTCGCAGACTTTCTATGTCTGGATCAGTGATGGTAATATGACCCATTTTTCGAAACGGTTTAGTTAACATTTTCCCATAAAGATGAATATGAGTTCCATCAACTTCAAGGACCTCATCCAGCCCCTTATATCGAGCCGGTCCAACATAGCCATCTTCACCCAATAAATTTACCATGGCTGCGGCGACTTTGGTATCAGTATTACCTAATGGCATATTCAAAATGGCCCTTAAATGCTGCTCAAATTGCGAGGTATTGTTCGCCTCGATGGTGTGATGTCCACTATTATGAGTCCTTGGTGCTACTTCATTTACTAAAATCTCGTCATCCTGGGTAATGAACATTTCAACGGCCAACAAACCCGTCATTCCTAATTTGTCAATAACCCCTTTGGCTATTTGCTCAGCTTTTACTTCGAGCCCTGGATTCATTTCAGCTGGTGAAAAGAGATATTCAACAAGGTTAGCGGTTGGATGAAACACGAGTTCCACTACAGGAAAAGTAACAATTTCACCAGATTCGCTCCTGGCCACTATTACTGCTATTTCCTTTTTAAAATCAATCAAATCTTCAATTAGACCGGGAGCATCAAAAGCATCTTCTAACTCTGATGCCGTCCTTATTACCTGGACTCCCCGACCGTCGTACCCTTCACGACCTAGTTTATTTACGAAAGGCAACTTTTCCTTTAACGCTTTAACCTCTTCCCTTCCTTCCACCAGATTAAAGTCTGCCGTCGGAATTCCGTTGTCTTTATAGAATTGCTTTTGAACTCTCTTATCCTGAATTAACTCCACGATTTCAGGTTGAGGATAGACCTTCTTTCCTTGTCTTTGCAATTCCTTTAAGGCGGCAATATTAACATTCTCGATTTCAATGGTTAGGACATCACAGTCTTGTCCGAATTTCATGACCGTCTCAAAGTCTGTCAATTTTCCATGTACAAAATCAGCCACAAGATTTTTACATGGGGCGTTGGCATCTGGATCTAGAATTTTTACTTCCAAATTGAAGTCGATGGCAGACTGAATTAGCATTCGGCCTAATTGACCACCACCAAGTACTCCTAACTTAAATCCGGGACGGTGTATGTCTTCCATTTGGAATCTCCCTTAAGAGAAGATGTTGCATTGCTTGTTAAGACTGTCCTGCAATCTCCAGCACCTTATTCCAGACTCTCCAAACATTTTTGGAACAGATTTTTTCGATATCCTCATCAGAATAACCTCGCTTTAACAGCTCATAAATTAAGTTAGGATATTGAGAGACGTCTTTTAGACCCACAGGTAAAGAATCACCTACTCCATCGTAGTCTGATCCAATTCCCACATGGTCAATTCCGGCAATTTCAACTACATGATCAATATGGTCAGCAGTCTTTTCGACGGTTGAATAAGGATTGAGATCCGCTTTGAGTTTCATGTGGTATTCAGTGATAGCAGGATCACCTTCTTTCAATCCATTCTCTTCCTGGTATTGTTTTACCTGGTCATCTATTTTATCATCAAGATCTTTCTTCAAGCCATCCAAGAATGCCGAACCAAAATTAATTTGTATTACACCTCCATTTTCGGCCAGACGTTTGATCATGTCGTCGTTCATGTTGCGTTCCCAACCCGGAGTAAAAAATCTACAGGATGAATGTGAAGCTATCGCAGGAGCCTTTGTAATAGCCATAACGTCATAAAAAGCGCTGTCAGAGACATGTGATATGTCTACCATGATGCCTACTCTGTTCATTTCGGCTACAACTTGCTCACCAAACGGACTTAGTCCGCTCCAGGTATCGTCCGTCGTATCATAAGAGGAGTCGCAAATCTGATTATCTGTACTGTGAGTCAAAGTGATATAACTAATTCCACGCTCCTTGAAATAGGCAACGTTGGCGATATCATCCTCTATAGGAGCCCCATTTTCCATACCCATTGGTAGAGCAACCTTGCCCTCACCCACAATTTTCTCAACCTTGGATGGAGTCTTAGCTATTTCAAAATGATCCGGATAAGTACTTGCCAATTGCTCAGTCATGGTGATCAATGAGTCAGCAAATTCCTTGGCACCTCCCGTCTCCTGGTATCTGGCAGGAATATAAATCGACATAAACGGAGCATCAAGTCCTCCTTCTTTGGCTCTTGGAAAATCAAAATCCCCAGCTTTAGCTCTTATTGAGACATTCTCAACCGTACCATTTTTTAAATGGCCATCGTCAACCATTTTATACGGTAGATCGACATGACCATCAGTGATTATGAATTTTTTGGATAATTCGACCGCCTTAGCTCTCAAGTCTGCATCCGTCATCTCTTTTTTCTCTTTCTCTTGTGGACCACATGCAACAATGAATAACATGACAAGTGCCCAAATAGGGTTGGATTTAATCTTCATTAGGTTGAAGTTTTAGTTAGTTTTTTAATGAGGCGTGAAGTTAGGAAAAGAGACTCCCGCTACAAAACCGGACAAATAATAGCTCAATCATTGAGGGCATCGTATAGAATTTCAACCGGATGCTGGGCTACTCTTCCTGTTCCATCCATAATTTGGTGGCGACAACTGGTGCCAGTGGCAGCAATCACAGTGTCCTCATCCGCTTCCCTCACTGCAGGAAAAAGGACCAGCTCACCAATTTTCATTGAAACATCATAATGCTCTTTTTCATACCCAAATGAGCCGGCCATGCCGCAACATCCAGAGGGAACAACATCTACCGCATAATTCGCCAAGGAACTAAGCAATAGTTCACTATAGTCAGTACTAGATAGCGCTTTCTGATGACAATGTCCGTGTAGCTTCAGCTTTGTTGATTTGACTTTGAACAAATCTGGTTTAATTCTACCCTCATTCATTTCATTCACCAGAAACTCATCAATTAAGAATGTCTGTTCAGAAATATGCCGGGCATAGGTTCTCATTTTTTCCGGGACAATATTCAGATATTCATCCCGGAATGTCAGAATAGCCGATGGTTCGATCCCAATGAGCGGTGTTTTGGCACTGATAAGGTCTTTGAAAATCTCGACGTTCTTTATTGCGATCTCTCTTGCTGGTTCAAGCAGACCTTTCGAAAACATGGTCCTCCCGCTTTCCAGATGATCAACGAATAAGACCTCGTAGCCCAGCCGGTCAAGTAATTTGATGGCAGTAATACCAATAGTAGTATCATTATAGTTGGTGAACTCATCACAAAAAAAGTAAACCGAACTTTTAGCACTTTCAGGTTGGGTTTGGGGTTGAAACCCTTTAATCCAATTTCTCAAAGTTTCCGTGTGCATTTTAGGGAAGGTCCGTTTAGCCGCAATACCCATTACATTCTTGGCAATTGCCGCAGTGGGCCCAAACTCAGTCAGGAAATTATAAACTCCAGGTGCCTTAGAAGCGATGGCACTAGACTTATCAAAACCGGCAATCATCTTAGTGCGAAATGGGATTCCATTAGCTTTATAATATTGGTGCTGGAATTCTGCCTTATATCGTGCCATATCGATATTCGAAGGGCATTCAGACTTACACCCTTTGCAGCTCAAGCACAAATCCATGACCTCCTTGATTTCTTCGTGATCAAACCGATTCTTTTTAGTTGAGTGGGTCAGCATTTCCCTTAAAATATTTGCCCTTGCCCTGGTTGTATCCTTCTCATCTTTTGTGGCCATATAGCTGGGACACATGGTGCCACCACTAAGCTGTGACTTTCTACAAACGCCGACTCCATTACATTTTTCAACCTCTCTTAAGAATCCACCATTCTTACTGAAATCAAAAACAGTATCTATCTCGGGGGTCTCCTGATCGGCTTTGTAACGGAGGAATGTATTCATCGGGGGTGTATCGACAATTTTTCCTGGGTTGAAAATATTATTGGGATCCCAGGACTTTTTAATCCGCTTCAGAAGTTCATAATTTTCTGCCCCAATCATTTTGGGAATGAACTCGCCTCTCAATCTACCATCACCATGCTCGCCACTTAATGAGCCATTGTATTTTTTCACCAGATCAGCCGATTTTTCCGCAATCGTTCTAAACATCTCATGACCTTCTTTTGTCTTGAGATTGATTAATGGCCTCATATGAAGCTCGCCTGTCCCTGCATG
>JAJCYL010000503.1 GCA_029262955.1 Cytophagales bacterium
TTTTTCTCATAAACTTCTCATAGTATTTATTACTTACGACAACAACATATCAGTGCGTATCCTATCGGCCACTTTTTCAATCAATTGGTTATGGCCTGATGATACTTCATAATACCTGATCTGTGATATTTTGGTTCGAAATTCCATTAATTTATCAATCGGAATCACGCGATCGTAAGTTCCTAAGTACAGGTATGTACGTATTTCATTTTGGTTTAAAGCATTTATTAAGTCTTCTTGAGTAAACCTCAATGCTTTATAAGCTCTCCAGACTCGATATACCTGCTCTCTCTTTTCCCGGGTGTCCATCTGGTGTTTTACAAATTTAACTATGGACTTGTCTAAGAGACCCACACTCATGAGAAGGTCTGCGAAAAAAAAATAGGCCGTTGGATTTTCAACCATGGTTTTGAATAGCCATCTAAATGGGCCATTCATGGTCGCCAACTTGTACCATTGATTGGTTTTAATGCCATCAGGCGCAATCAATACGATGGATTCTATTTTTTCAGGAAATTTCTCCAATAAAGTGAACAGCAGTTTACCTCCAAGACTAAATGCTCCAATTGAAAATTTGTCAATTTTCTCCTGCTTAAAAAATTGCTTAAATACTAACTCAACCTCTTCCTTCTGAATGACCTCTCCTTCTTCCCATGAGCTGTCACCATGATGGGGTAAATCAAAATGGTACAATGTATAGTTAGCCCCTATCTTATTCAGCGGTTGAAGATGCACTCCTGATTGCCCAAATCCATGAAAAGCGAGAAAGGAATTGCTACCCTGTCCGTACTTTTGATAACAAAATGATCCTTTGTCGGATTTGATGATGCCTCTAACGACTTCGGTCATATGGTTCTCAAATCATATCAGTAATATTTGATAGTTGGCCGGTATACTGCTGAACATTCACCCCAAATTTGACAAGGAAATCTACACCCTCATCACTTTCCAGGCCCTTATAGTCGGCATACGACTTCAAATAAATAACATCTGTAATTCCCATACTATAAATGATCCTGGCGCAGGCAATGCATGGTGAGAGGGTCACAAATAGTGTAGAACCATCAACCGAAGCACTATTCTTTACCGCGTACATGATGGCGTTTTGTTCTGCATGGATTGCCAAATAGCAACTACCCTTTGAGTCCCGGGCGCATCCATCAGGAAATTCAACGTCGCAATTGTGAGTCCCGGAAGGAGGGCCATTATATCCGATTGAGATGATCCTGGTGTCTTTTACCAACACCGCTCCAACATGGCGTCTGACGCAATGAGACCTCTTGGCCAGGTTGACCGCAAGCTCCATGTATATGTCTTCAAATTCTGGTTTTTGCACTATCCGCTTCTGATTAATCAGCAAATATCAAATAAAGCTCATTATGCTGTAAATCTCTGCCCAAACTACAACCTATCTTTCAAGAGACTACTAAATTTTCTAATTTCACTTCAACTATGAAGCCGTCTTTAGATACCTGGACGATTGTTTTTCTTTTCTCGGCCATTCAGGGAATTTTTCTCGGGATCATTACCCTATTACAGCGATCAAAAAACCAAAGCGCAAATATCTACCTGGGTGTATTTGTATTGCTATTTTCACTAATGCTGCTTGATTACTTCACCTTCTGGAGCAACTACCGATTCATTTTTCCGTATTCATTTGGATTTTCTTTTGGCTTTCAGTTTTGGTACGGCCCCGTTCTTTACCTCTACATAAGAGAACTGAATAACCTTCCCTCTACCTGGAAATCAAGATCCCTTCATTTCATTCCGGGACTTCTTTTCTACGGGACCATGATTGAATACTTCAGTATGCCAATAATCGAAAAGTTGGAGGTGTTTACTGCAGAGGAGACCCCGTCGTTATTTGATTTCCTACTCGTGCCTTCCTTGAAAATCGCCCATATGACAGTTTATGCTTTATTGAGTTATCAAACTATTCTTAAAGCGTCTGCCGAACAATCCAATAACGGTTTTTTCAGGTGGCAAAAAATCTTTACTGCGCTATTCGCGGTATTCATATTTTCTGGACTGACTTATTATTTATTGGTGTCCTTTGCTGACTTTAAGGTTGAATATGACTATATGATCTCGTTCACAATGGTGTTGGCAATCTATACCATTGGATATATTGGCTATCGACATCCAGAGGTTATCTATGGCTTTGAAAGCTCCCGGTCTAAGTATGAAAATTCGTCTTTAAAACAGGAAGAGGCAATCAATCTCCTGGAGCAAATAACTGAATTGTTGGAGTATGACAAGATATATCGCCGCAGCGATCTAAAACTGCCAGATGTGGCTAAGCAATTAAATACTTCAGCTCATCACATCTCTCAAATCGTTAATGAGCGACTTAAACTCTCTTTCCCCGATTTAATCAACTCTTACAGGGTGAATGAAGCTAAAACTATACTGGCTAACCCTCTCAACTCGGAGCAAAAGATAATTGGAATTGCATTTGATACCGGCTTCAACAACAAGGCCAATTTCAATAATGCTTTCAAGAAGTTTACTGGCATGTCACCATCGGACTATCGCAAGTTGCATCAGTTAGAATACATGAACTGATTTGATTACTCCGACACAGGGTTTCGTGTAGCGGCCAGAAAAGAGTGATAAAAAACGCTGATACTTGCTATCCATCACTTTAGAATTTCAATTACTCCATTCTTAGGGCATCGACCGGATTAGACATGGAAGATTTAATTGAATGGAACGAAACAGTCAAAAATGCAATCAGCAATGCAATTGCTGCTGAAGAAACAAAAACGAATATGTCCTGCTCCATTCTATAGGCAAAGTCTTGAAGCCATTCTTCCATCAAGAAAAATGCTATGGGCCATGCCAGTACATTTGCAAGCAAAACAAGACGGATAAACTTCCAGGAAAGCAGCCTGACCAGCCCCGCCACTGACGCACCCATCACTTTCCGTATACCAATCTCCTTAACTCTATGTTGAACCATAAAAGTGGTTAATCCAAATAACCCAAGGCATCCAATTAATATTCCAAGGGTAGTAAAGATTGAAACAATAAGCAGGAATCTTTTTTCAGCTTCATAGTGCCTTTGAATGTCTTCATCCATAAACTCATAGACAAATGGTGTCCTCGGAGCAAATTCCTTCCATACCGCTTCGATACGCTCAATAGACTCATTGATCTTGCTGCCATCTATCTTGATCATTACAACTCCAACCCCCATGGTGCCCTCTGTTTGTAAAGAAAAAACCACGGGCTGAACAGGACTATGTAATGAAGCCATATGAAAATCTTTTACGACACCAATAATTTTAGCCCTTTTCTTACCCCAAACCGACCCTGTGAAAATGGAGCCCTCAATTGAAGTGTTAACAGGAGTTTCAATATTCAGGAATGAAACAGCGGATTCGTTAAGAACGTAGGCCTCTGTTCGATCAGTTATAAAATCCTTTGAAAAATCCCGGCCCTCTACAATTTCTGCTTGAAGTGTTTTAAAAATGTCTAATTCAACAATAGTGGTTGGAAGAGAAACACTCTCTTCACCATCGAAGGAGTATTGTCTCCAGCCACCAATTCGGGCACTAAACTCGTTACCCGCGGCAGAAACACTATGTATCAGCGGATCGCTTTCCAGCACCGATTTGAAAGTTTCATATCTCTGCTGCACTTCCCCGGACCAGGCGAAAACTTCTACCACATGATCAGAATTGATACCAAGGTCCTTATTCTGCATAAAGTTTAACTGCTTTAAAATTACGAGCGTGCCTAAGATTAGTACTATTGAAATGGCAAATTGAGCGATTACCAGTAAATTGGAAAGGCTTATTGACGATCTATTCACGTGACTGATCTTACCTTTTAAAGATTGTGCAAGATCAAATTTCAAAATGTAAGTAACTGGAAAAATACCTGCAACAGTTCCAACTAATAGGGTTACCACTATCAACCCTAAAACAACATCCGTTTGTAAAAACAAGTTACCTGGCAAGGTTTTTTCTGCAATTTGGTTAAAAAATGGAATTGATAATTCTGAGATAACTAATGCAATCATTGCGGCTAAAAATGTCATTAGGAGTGATTCCATTTGGAATTGCCCAATCATTTGATTTCGACCGGCCCCTAAGACTTTTTTCATACCTATTTCTCTTGAGCGATAAAGTGATGAAGCAGTCGTCAGATTAATGTAATTGATGCTTGCAATAACTAAGATGACCGCTGCAATGATTGAGAAAATATATACATAGTCCACATTGCCGTTCGACTCAAGTTCATTGGCTCGATTCGACCCTAAATGGATATCTGCTATTGGTTGCAAGAAATAGTCCGGAACATTCTCCTTAAATCTCAACTTCTCAGCAACAAGGGAAGCTACTTTTTCAGGGAAACCATCAAGATTTGCGCCCTCCTCAAATAAAATGTAGGTGTAGTGACTAGTGCCACTCCAATTTGTATGCATCCATTCGGGATAATGGTCATGTACAGAAGACATGGAAATAACAAAATTAGGATGGAAATGAGTATTGGCTGGAACATCTCTCATTACTCCGCTGACTGAAGCTGGTAATCCCTGAAAGTGCAGAACTTTCCCAATCGGGGACTCATCTCCAAAGTACTTTTTACTAATTTTCTCACTAATTACTACTTTATTCGGGGCGTCCAGGACTTTGGCAGACTCGCCTATGATAAGTTCCCATGTCAGAATTTCAAAAAATTCAGGTTCACCAAAAAAGACTTCACTCTCCTGAAATAATTCCTCTTCTAAATAAACATTGTTGCCGCCTCTACCGATCCTTGTGATTTTTTCGATTTCAGGGAAAGCCTCCTTTAAGTTAGGGGCTAACTGATATTGGGTCAATGCACTTGAGGTTTTAGAGTCGCCTCCCTGAACATAATCCCCAACTAACCTGAAGGTACGGTCTGAATTAACAAAATACCGGTCATAACTAATTTCATCAGTGACAAACAATACAATTAAGAGGCAGCTGGAAAAACCTATAGCTAAACCGATCAGGTTAATAAATGTGTAAAGTTTATTTCTTAAAATATTTCGCCAGGCAATTTTGAAGTTATTCCTAAGCATACGAATTAGTTTTTGGTCACTTTACTTTGGCACAAAACCAATACCAATTTATAACTTTCTGATTATCTGGTATTTATGAAATACCTAACACTGATAATCTGTCCAAACTGGTCGTCAGCGAACAAATCCCTATTGAAATATGAGTTTAAGAAATCAGTTAAACAGCGAATAATTGCCAAATTGATCAGCTGGTGGTACATGGATGATCAGGTCTTCGGAGTTAATCCGGGCGTCATTCACTTTGGGAGAGACCGAATGACTTTCCATTTTATCGGTTGGAAATGACTTTAGTAATTTCATTAACTCCTCCACAGAGGCATCGTTATTAAGCCATTCATTTTCCACTTCTTTATCCAGTATAGCAGGCATCTCCTGAATCGAAGGATCAATCAAATTATTGTTAGGTACGGTAACTATCCTAAAAGTATGATTGGTTTCACCTTCTTCATCTTCAAATTCATCCCAAAGGCCGGCCAGGCTAAAAATTTCTTGTCCCAACATGTGAACCCAATAAGGTGTCCTCCCTTTCTTGCTAATTCTCTTCCACTCGTAATAACCATCAACAGGCACTATACACCTCCGCGACTGAAGCGCATTTCGATAAGAAGCCTTACTAACCAAGTCGTCTGAGAAAGCACTGAACAACTTTGGAGAAACGGCTTTATTGTTAGCCATTTTTGGTGTTGCTCCCCAATAAAAGAAAGAGAATCCTTTTTCATTGTCATTGGTAATAACAGGTAATAACTGAGTAGGTGCCGCATTAAAAATGGGTTTGTACCCATTGGTAACATCCACTGAAAATCTTTTTTGCAGTGCTTGCGAGGAACATGTTAAGGTATATCTGGAAGACACGATTGTAAATATCAATCTTCGTTGAAGATTCTCAAAAGTTTTGTTTGAACAATCGGCCAATCAATAGTATTAACATTCGATTATTCCTGACAATTGAGCCTGCTGATCGGTGCCTCCACTGAGGAAGGCCGAAATCTCTTGCACTGTAACGCTAAAGGTCACTTTGTCAATTTCGACCGTCAAAGATCCGTTTATTGCTACGTAAACTTCTCCATCTAAATCCCCTATTTGAATGGCAATAACATCAATATTGCCTAAATAGAAATCGGCGTTAACATTTGTCGGACCTGAATTTGGGGCATTTAAGATGGATACTACGAGAGAACTATCGTCAAGACCAAATGTACCACCAGTCCCACAGCCTCCACTGGAAGAAAAGTTTTGACCCATGAAGGTAAAAGTACTGCGACCCATTTCTTCAATCATGGGGTCCTTCGGCTCTGTATAGTCTGAACCACAGCTGGTAATCAATACCACCAAAAAAATTGACAGGCAGGTTCTGACAAAACTTAAATTCACCATTTGCTTACTAGATACATCGACAAAATCGTTCGGTTGCGTCTTTAAAAAGATTAATTTCAACTATTAAAAATTAGTAATTATCGTGGGTTTTCAAGGACTACTTTGTTTGATCTTTAGAAACTAAAAATATGAAGCCTTTCTTAATGTTATTAGTTATTGGACTTAGTGCTATTAGTTACTCATTAAGTGCCCAATCTGCATTTGATAAAATGACGAATGAAAAAATGTCCAAGATCATCTTGAGAGAAGGAGAAGATGTTGAGGGGAGTCTCGGTCGATGGCAATTTAAATACCACGAATTTCAACTATTTGTGATTACTGATGAAAATGCAAACCGAATGCGGGTTATGACTCCGGTCATTGAAGAGAAAGACCTCGAAAAAGATCAGTACAAGACAATGTTGGAAGCCAATTTCGATCGGGCTCTTGATGCCAAATATTCCATATATCAAGATGTAGTTTGGTCAGTTTTCACCCATCCCCTTGGAGAGCTAACGGTGGAACAATTTAAAGATGCTCTCAACCAGGTCTCCAGGTTGGCCGAAAACTTTGGCGGAAGTTATACCAGTACAGACTGGGCCTTTAGCTCCGGACAGAATTGAAGGCCCTTCAACTACGTTAGTGCAATGTTTTCTTAATACAATGCTCAACTGCTATCCACTGCAATCAATTTGTCCCGTTAGCGTAAAGCGATTGCTGGCATGATCAGCCTCAGGATCAAAAACTGTTCTGGAGTCTTCAACAACAACATTAAAAGTCGCTCTATTATTACTAAATGTGATGGTACCGCTAACACCCAAAAAGCCAAATTGACCATTTTGACCTAAACCATCATTTATAGAGATCCAAAGTCTTTGTTCCAATGAAAAGTCGGTCAAAAAACCCGGAAAGGGAACATTGAGAGTGCCTGACGATCTACCATTAGTAATACCCACGCCATAAACACCATTCCCAAGACCAAAATCTCTTAATCCCAGGTCATTGTTAGCACATTGCGTTACTCCTCCTGTGTAAGTTACTCCCTTAAATATGACACTTGATAAATTCGGGTCTTCTTCGTTGGCAAAACATATATTGCCCACACCCGCACACGATGGATCAATGCAATCCCCACAAAGCGCAACCACATTCATGGATATAGGCGAAGAAAGTTCAAACTTTCCCGAAGAGTTTCTCCTGGCAACGTATTGCGACGCTGATAAAGCCACCAGACAGCTCTGATTAAATTCAGTACAGAGCAAGCTTGGTCTTTCAATTTGATACTCTATCACATTTGGAGCTTGATTCTCGTTCTCATCAATTGGGATAATCCAGATATGGGTGCTTCCATCAAACTGAAGTCCGACATGAGTGATGTCAGTATTGGCTTCCAACAAAACCAATGAAATTTTACTGTCAACTCCGGAGCTGAGCACTTTGCTGTCGGCAGCATCATTAATATCAAGTTCCAACAGTTCGCTCGTGTTACCCAATATCACATCATCGACATCCAATCTTTCAGCTCCACCAGGTAAAATAATGTTATCCATGAGGAACTCATTCAGGTCGCCGGAGATAGTTCCATCGTCCATTGATTCATTATCATTCTCGCCACAAGCCATTAAGCCAATCAAAAAAATAAGTCGAAATCGTCTCATAAAATTTAGTTTTTTAAGTATTAAATCAACTGTTACGATTGGTTAAGGCAATAAATTCGTTTTTGAAATTGCCGGTTGATCAGGTCAAATATCTGGTGTCAACCCACATGGCAGTATCTCTATTGCTGGAAATCTTTGTGAATCTTTGTGAATCTTTGTGAATTGATATACTAAACCATCTGAGAAGTTTCGAGATTTGGTGGCAATGAAGCTCATCCGATAAAGTGAATAGCATAAACGCATCGTCAAAATACCAGTCTTTCAAAATTGGAAAATGGAGGGTACATCCTAAGGCGCTAACATTCCACGGGCCCGATGGGATACAGAAAGTTGGCCCTAACATGATGGAACTACTATTGATTTTTGTAGAAAACCAGGGTCAGGTTCTGGATACAGAAACCCTTCATAGGATAGTTTGGAGAGATGTGGTTGTATCGGATGGTACAATCCGAAAAACAATATCAAACTTAAAAAACTACTTTACCCTTGATGGTAAAACAGCTTTGAACATTCAAGTAGTTCGGTCTCAAGGGTATAAGTTATCAGAAGATGTAACCATTAGCTATTTGCCTGCTCAAACAGGTTTTTTGTCAATTTTATCTCACAGGTTTATACACTATACTATTGCATTACTAGGTCTTTCTATTATTGGTATCTTTTCCCTTACCTGGTATCAGAACAGGTTAGCTTCTGAGGTTATTGCTATTAATAATTTGGGGATTTCGAGATCCCCCGAACTTGCCGATAATGGTAGAAAAATGGTGTATTCCGGTTCTTCCGATCAACAATCCATCGAAGACATCTTCTTATATAACTTTGAAAATCAAGAGACTAAAACACTTATATCAAGCCCCTATGTTGAAGTGCATCCTACTATAA
>JAJCYL010000504.1 GCA_029262955.1 Cytophagales bacterium
TGACTACTTCAGTTTTGAACCCAATCAGTGTCAAATCGGCATCGCATGATTTGATACTGATGATCTCCTTAACATTAATGTCTTCACTGATGGTTATCAATTCCACGTTATTCTGAGAAATTGGGAGGCGACCCTGTTTGATCAATTTCACCATGCGTTCCTGTTGATCACTTATTTCAGCCTCGGGCATTGCCGCAAATATCTTGATTTGAGCACTTTTCCATTCCGGGTGTCCCATGATGACATAGCCTAATAGAATCATCAAATTGGCATTTTCGAAATCATTTTGAGTGATCCAAATGTGGATTTCATTCTTGTAGCCGTATCCTTTATCGGCACTGGACAAAATGCAAATGTCAAACTCACCGGCCCTAACCAGGGATAGATTGTCAACTATTTCCTTTAGTGATTCATTATCATCCCGGTCATATTCAAAGAGCATCAAATTACTTTCTTTACCAGATACACTTGGAAGTTGGATTGACTGCGCAACTGCTGTTGTATAGGAAGGAGAAATAATGGTATCGACATAAACATTACTGTGACTGACATCTGCCATTTTGATCAATCTTACCAACTCCGTCTTAGCCAGAAGGTGCGTTTTGGTGGAGATGTATCCATTGATGAGATGCAAGTAGGTGCCAAAGCCATACCGATGAGTAATAAACCGCATCAGATCAAATGCGCTTACTCGCTTAAACGAATCTCGGGTTACGCAAATTGCTGATGGCCGCCAATTATCAGAGTCCTTTTCTGCTTTTTGAAGAAATACTTGTAATTGGCGACTCAATTGGAAAATAACACCCTGAAAAATGGTAGCCATACCCTGACGATTATCGACGAATTTATTTATGCCAATGTATATAAGGACCATTACTGCTACGGAAGCAAATGCATAACCCGGGTTCATTTTGAACATCAGATAAATACACATAATGGCACCTACTAAAGAAATGTACCATCTTGATCTAAAGGCGGGTCGATAGGAGGGGTCAGCAGCAAAATGTTGGAAAAATGAAATAAGGCAGATTGCGCCATAAGTGACCATAAAAAACATTGAAATAATCTCAGCCACGGCATTTACATCTCCTATACCCACGAAGAACAAAGCAATTAGGAGTGAAACTATTGTGGCATTTCGAGGTTCATTGTTTTTAATAGTTTCCTTTGACAACATGGCATTTGCCCAGGGAAGGGGGAAAATCTTATCCGCCGCGATTGCCTGTATGGTTCGCGGGGCTACCAGAATAGATCCAAGTGCTGAAGAAATTGTAGCAGCAGCCAAACCAATAGGTATAATTGGTCCCCAAATGGCAATTTCACCCATTATTAGCTGGTTGTTGGCCAGTTCATCCGGACTTGCTGATAAAGAAAGTTTGTAAGCAATAAATATGTAAATAGCCATCCCTACAATTGTAGCGGACAAAGTTCCTAGAGGAATTGATCTTTTGGGTTCTTTCAAATCACCAGATAGACCCACTCCTGCAGCCATTCCCGTAAATGCCGGAAAAATTATTGCGAATACATAGAAGAAATTATCAGGATTGTTAACTGTTGCCACTGGATTAAAAGCTACTTCGCTGGCATAGGTTGTTGTTCCGGCAAAAAAGAAAACCAATGAAGCCAGTAGTATCATAACTACTACATACAACGCTTTCATGCCAAAATTGGCCCCCTTAGTTAACATCAGAATGCTTAAGAGACCCAATGCGGGGAAACTTATGAAGCGTTTATCGTGAAGGTTTAGATCAAATTGTTCATTTACAATGGCAAATACCGGATCGAAAGCTTCTGAAAATGCAATAACGTAAAATGCGACACTGATAGCTTGAGACAGGTAGAGCGCAAGCCCGATGGCTCCGCCTATGTTGAGACCAAATGATCTGGAAATGATATAGTATAATCCACCACCTTCCACTTTTTGATTAGTAGCGATCTCAGCAATGGCCATTGCAGTTGGCAAAGTTACCAGGTGTCCAATCATTATGATTGCAATTGTGCCTAGAAAGCCAAGGCTACCCACTGCATAACCAAACCTTAGAAACATGATAGCGCCTAGAATTGTGGAAATAGCGGTGAAGAATACCGGGATGGTACCAAAATTGGCTTTTCCTTTCAATAGCTGCGTCATGTGGATTCAGTCAAAGAGAGCAATATACTAACCTGTTGGGTGAATTGGAAGAAGAATCAAAGCGAAGACTTCAATAGTTGTCATTTCGACCAACAGGAGAAATCTCTATTAAATTGACATTAATATTAAATTTAATAGAGATTTCTTGATCCTCTCGAAATGACCCAAAGCGATGATACGAAAGGCAATTAATCATAATTAGCTCCATATTTCAATAACAATGTAGTTGTTGGACCTCCCTTTTCCATTATAAGAACATAAATCCTGTCAAATTGTGTTTTTTCATTAATTGGCTCGCCTGGGTCGCCTCCAAGCAATGATACCATTTCAGGTGTGGTGTTACTGTGACCGGAGACAAGGATTCTGCCTTTTTTTGTCTTCAATTGATTGGCAAACGATTCTAAATCACCCCCATCATAAATTTGAATTTCCAATCCAAGTTGTTCGGCTAAGGGACTTGCAGTTTGGATTGTTCTCTTTCTTTGCGTACTGAAAATTTCTGTTATACCAACAGATTCGAGCGTTCTTTTTAACAATTGCGCTCTTGCCTTACCTGCATTATTCAAATCCGGATCAGGCGGATCTTCTTTATATGGTGGAAAATGTTGTTCAGCATGGCGATGGAGGAAGATTACAGTTTGATCGTTAGTCGTTTGTGCCTGGCACGAACTAAATCCAATTGAGAGAATGAGTAGGAGAGGAAAAAATTTAATCATGGTACTTTGGTATAGGACTAGCCATATTAGTAATATCTATTTAAAAACCGCAGGTTTCAGCTGCACAATACCAACTTCATTCATTAAAGCTTCTAATTCATCTAATTCTGCAGGAATGTTATCGGATAGGTTTTCAACACCATTTTCCGTCACGACTACCACATCTTCCATTCTGATATAGAGCCTTTCCTCGTGTATCCACATCATAGGATCAATGGAGAACACCATTCCGGGCTTTAAAGTCTGATTTTTGTATAGCCCAATGTCGTGAACTGCCATGCCCACAGGATGTGACATGTGCCCCCTAAATTCCAATACCAGCCGGGCTGCTTCTTTATATATTTCTTTTGAGAATTTGGTTTGCTCCCATATAGGTTTCATTTCTTTTGCACTGAGATCCATCACTTCGTCAGCCGTAATGCCTGGCTTGATATACTTCAATAAGACATTGCGGTATTTGACTATAAAACCATATAGTGTTCGTTGATCTTTCGAGTATTTGCCATTAACAGGCCACATTCTGGCCACATCTGAAGTATAATAACGGTAATCAGGAGCGACATCCATAAGTATTAGCTCCCCATCCACTAGTACATCATTATTTTGCCAGTAATGACCCATATAAGCATTAGTACCTGATGCTGTGATAGATCGATAACCTTCACTTCTTGATCCATTATTGGAGAAAACGAAATTGGTGGCTGCATCCAGTTGATACTCCATAATGCCTGGTTTGGTTGATCGAATGGCCTCCATGATTCCCAAACCGGCTTGTTCGCTGGCAATACGAATGAGATCGATTTCACGTTTGCTTTTAATGGCCCTCATTTCGTCCAGAAAGGGTGAAAGGTCTTTAATTTCGTATTGCGGGTACCTTTCTCTGATCAGCTGAATGAACTGACCTCTTCTTGAAACTGCCTTGTCCCATGGATCTGAGAACTGACGACCCTGGCCACTCAAGATTTCATCTCTGCTTTGCATATGAGCTTCCGAAGGGCTAAAGGGTGTGTAGAGTGTGGGAAATTTGAGCCGATAGAATCCACCGAGGTATCCCATTTTTTCATACCCCTGGACATTTTCAATACCGGTAAGTTGCTTAATTAAGTCTGCATCTTCGACAGATAAAACCTTTCCTTCTCCTCGTTCTCTACTTTTATCCCGGTGGGGAAGGAATAAAGTAGTCTGCCGGTTTCTTCCATCAATTAAGAGGTAGGAGTGAGCGATTTCAATTCCTGAGAGATAATAGAAAGTGTTGCTTTGTCGGAAAACATTGAATCCCTTGACGGATGGTTCGCCTTGTATTAAGGCAATGGCTTTGTCACCTATTTCGTCATAGATCTTATTCCGGCGCTCCTGGAATTCTTCAGGGGGGAAATCCTGCTGGTAGTAATGTTTATCCTGCGCAGATATATTAAGCGCCAGGATATTAATTAGCATTAAGATAATTGATTTAGGGATAGATAGGCACATTTTGATTTAGTAGTTAAGCATTAATAGTTAAGGGCAAGTAATACGAATGTAGTATTCTTTTCATAGTCCTGTACTTTTGTTACATTTTTAAATAACATGACTGATCTACTTAATTATGTCAACAGTCGGCAACCTCGCCATTAAAGAAGAGGTCAACAGCTATTCAAAACTAGTCATGGTACGAAAGGGTAATTTCGTTTCACTTTGACCTTTGAGAAATGGATACTCATGGGGTTGAGTATGTAGTTAAATGAAGAAGGGTCGCATACAGAGGGCACTTTAATTCCTAAAGTGTGCGAATTTTTTAACATCCCGTCTCCCAACAGCTGCGAGCTTCGGGGTGGCGGATCTTCAGCCCAGTCCTTAGGTAGTGACTTTATATTCGAATAATCCTGATCAGGGATTTCGATCTCATAAATGCTAAATCCATCGGGTACACTTTCAAGGCTCACATGCCTGGCCAATTCGCTCCTTGCTAAGGCAAGGGAGTTTGCAGTGTAGACAGCATATGTTCCTTTCGAATTCCATCTGCCTCCTTTCCTGAAGGCTCCCATACCATCGATGGGGTTGTGATCCGGAGGATATGGCTTACAAATCCTGTAAACTATCACGCAAAAATGCCATGTTGAATTCGGCCCAACTCATCTGAAATCATGGCAATGCCGTGATGAGTATCCAACCACTCTTTAGGTGCAGTATTGCCTAAGGCAGGTATCTTGGCATTCAGCCACTTCAAGAATTTTTCTTTGGAGCCAAACACTGCCATACCTTCCTGATAGAGCTCGGCCAACTCCAAAAGCCTGTCTGACTGAAGGCCAGTAAACATCTTACCTGATTGCAAGTGCCTTTCCAGTGTTTTGGTAGATATATCAGCAAGCCTGGAAGTCTCCTGCTTACTGAATTGATAGGACTCCATTAGATCAACTACAAAATGCGTGGACAGGCCACTGCGGGAGAGGTGTATCTTTTTGACCGGAGTATCATATGCGACTGCGGCTTCACCTACCTTTGATGGAGTGGGTGATGTGGTATAGGGCTTGCTCAACTTTTTCATAATAGACAATTGTCTTTATTATCTACCCAAATGTACGTATTATCCCATTAAATTGTTTTAAATTTTCCATTTAATTGGGTTGGCTTCATAGCCCCTCAATCTCAGCCACCACGAAAGTACTACCAACAATAAAGATAAGATCTTGAGCTAGCGCTGATTTTTGTGCTGATTCAAGCGCAAGGTTGACATTTTGGAAGGCTCGACCATTGAGCCCGAAAGATGCTGCACTAGTTCTCAACTCCTCGGCTGGCAATGCTCTTGGTATATCTGCCTGACAGTAGTAGAAGACAGCATTTTTGGGTAGGAGTAAGAGTATCTTGTTCAAATCCTTATCCTTGACCGTACCGAACACGAAATGGAGTTTATCGTAATTTATTTGGGCTATCTGTTGCAATATGGCATGAATACCGTCTTCATTATGCCCGATATCGCATATTGTTAAAGGTTCATCTGCCAATTTTTGCCACCTGCCCTTAAGTCCGGTGAGGGTCTGAACGTTTGAAAACCCACTTCTAACAGCCTGTTCATCAAT
>JAJCYL010000505.1 GCA_029262955.1 Cytophagales bacterium
GATCCTCCTCTTTCCATATGATAATGAATGCTAAGTCACTAAAAAAAGCACGTCATTCTGAATGAAGGCAAAGCCGAAATGAAGAATCTCGGTAAAATAAATATAGACCTGTGTTACCTGGATTCTTCGCTATGCTCAGAATGACGTCAAAAGTTAACGGGTTTTACTCCAAATCCTGCCGTAATCTTACAAAAACCGGCTCCCGAAAGGTGTTGTTCTTAGTGATCATAGAATACTGCACTTCACACCAAATACGAGGTTCGATCCATGTGGTAGTGGCATTGTCCATAGGTTTCTCCTTAATGGGCTTTTCTTTTAAAACCGGTTCCTTTGACAGCAACTTATGAATGTCTTTCATAGACTGCTCATTAAAACCTGTACCTACTTTACCTCGATATTGTAACTTTCCATTGATCTTTTCGGCAATTTGAAGGGCGCCAAAATATTTCTCCCGATCTCCTTTTCCTTCTGAATAACCTAATATTAGGCAGTCTGTAGTTTGGCGAACCTTAATTTTTAGCCAATTTGTAGATCGTTTGCCAGGAACATATTTGCTGTCCTTCTCTTTGGCAATGATTCCTTCCAATCCCATTTCTTTAGCCGCTTCAAATAGTGCTTCCCCATCTTCTTCCAGCTCACTGACCCGATAGGGCGTATCCTTTTTCACGGAGTCTATCATCCATTCCCGTCTCTTCATTAATGGCTCATTGATTAGGGGTCTGCCATCTAAATAGAGGCAATCGAAAATATAGCAGTACGCCGGATTGGTTCGTGTATAGCGTTCAATTGCTCCCTCATTACCCTGCATCAGTCTGTTGATTACCTTTTTGAATGCGGGCTTGCTGTGCTCATCAAAACAGACAATTTCAGCATCAAAAAGGGCGGAAGTTGCCCGGAAGGCCTTTTCAGGGATGAGTAATTCCGGAAATTGCTTATTGATCACCCGATGGCTGCGACTTAAGAGGGTAATCTCCCCCTCATCTATGCAGATAAATACACGGATACCATCCCATTTCACCTCATAAGTGTACTTGTCGTCAACCGGTGGTTTCTTCACCTGATCCGCCATCATAAAATCGGTGTTGCCCTTTACCCAGTCGATTTGAGGATTATCCACACGTTCGAGAAGCCATTCTTTCTCCTTCATCAAATGAATGCGATACTCTGCATCGATTTCTTTGCTGTGCAGAAAAAAGTAGAACCCTGTTTTCTTCTCTTTGGTGATTTCATATCGACCTAAAGCATAGACCCACATATCTCCACCTCCATATTGTCCTTTTGGAATAGTGCCTTCCCAGGTAAGGTATTTCATAGGATGATCCTCGGTAGCTACGGCCAGGCGTTTTACACCCGGGCGAGGAGGGAGGCCTCTTGGCACTGCCCAGGATTTTAGCGTTCCATCCTGCTCCAGCCTGAGATCATAATGAAGACGGGAGGCATGATGGCGGTGAATAACAAATCCATTGCCTTCTCCTCCGGCGTACTGGGCATTTGGTTCTGCAGTTTTCTTGAAGTCACGTTTTTTATCATAAGAGGTCAATTGCTCCGGCGTTTTATACTTCTCTCCAGGGGGTAAATCATCCACAACCACTTTCGGCTTTGGTTTGGTATGCAAATGAGTAGCATAGGCACCAATGCCCTCCCAGGCATCCCCTTCGGTGAGCACCTTTTCCACGACCGACTTGATATTAAATACCTTAGGATCAGTAACATTTTCAAGATCCTCCCAATTCAATGGAAATGAGGCAGGAGCGCCAACTCTTCCTCTCAAGCTGTATGGTGCAATAATGGACTGACCGCCTCTGTTACGATAAATGTCAATCAAAACCCTGCCTTTACGGGCATCTTTCTTGATATGAAGGGTTGCATCACTGTTCTTATCCACAAATGGTTGGGCGATATCACGTGCTGCCTGAAAGGCCTCATGAAAATCCCATTTTGGCTCAATGGGAATGACGATATGAACGCCTTTGCCACCCGTAGTTTTCACGAAAGTGTGGTAACCATAGCCTTCCACATGCTTCTTGAGGCGAAAAGAGAGATCGACGATATTGGTAAAATCATATCCCTCCGGTGGATCAATGTCAAACACAAAATAGTCGGGGTGCTCAAAATGTGGTTTGCGGGAGTGCATTTGATGCAATTCGAGACAAGCCAGATTGGCCAGCCAAACCAGGGAGGCATCGGAAGTAGGCACAATGTAATCCTTCTTCTCTTTTCCCAATTGCTGGTACTCAATCCAATCCGGAGCCCAGTCGGGACGATTCTTTTGGTAGAAGGTTTCTCCATGGATACCATCAGGAAACCGAAGTAAAGTCATCGGTCTGCCCTTGAGATGAGACAAAATGGTAGGGGCAATTTTGAGGTAGTATTCAATAATCTCAGCCTTTAGGATACCGTCTTCCGGGTAGAGCTCTTTTTCGAGGTTAGATAGCTCTACCTTGTGTTTTCCGATATTTACCCATTGCGCTTTTCTGGCCATTGTGTTAAGAAAACAACATCCCCCATGCCCCCTTCAAAGGGGGAGTTTCCGATTTTGGTGTAGTTAAAATATACACCAAACAAGATCGAACTCTCCCCTTGCCTGTCCGCCGCACAGCTATGGAAGGCGGGAGAGGAGATTCAGAGGGGTGTTGCAGAATAGTAATTGCTCTTTAAACTTTTCAAATCAGTCACCATTTACGGAATTATTCACCTCATATCTCCATTCATCTTTATATTCGGTTGTCAATTTAACTAAAACCCTAACTTCAAATGAAAAATATTAATGGCTTAGTGGCTGTTGCAGTATTCATCCTATTGGTATCCTGCGATGCTAAAGTAACTGTAGAAACTGATTCCGAACCTGTAGCTACTGAAAGTGAAGTAGTCTTCGACAAAGCTTTGGCCGAGCAATTAGGTGCTGACCAATATGGCATGCGCATGTATGTGATGGCATTCTTAAAAGAGGGTCCCAATCGTGATGGTGATTCGACAGCAAGGGCGAACCTTCAGCGTCAGCACCTGGATAATATTTCCAGAATGGCTGAGGAGGGCAAATTGTCAGTCGCAGGTCCATTTGCCGCTGACGGCAATCCCGTGCGTGGTATTTACATCTTTAACGTCAAAACCATTGAAGAAGCCAGGGCTTTAACTGAAACCGATCCAGCGATTCAAGCCGGAAGCCTGGTAATGGAATTGAGGCAATGGTATGGGTCAGCTGCCTTACAGCTCCTGCTAAAAGAGCACGAAAGAATAGCTGAAAAGAACATTTAAGTGGGATTAACCCTCGATTACCGCAAACATACCCTGCGATTCAGCTTTGATGCGGGAACATCGCGTGGTGTGCTGCGAGAGAAAGATTCATGGATCGTTAAAGTATCTGATACCCGTACCGGTATTATCGGCCTGGGGGAGTGTGGTCCTCTCAAGGGCTTGAGCATTGAAACCGAGGAGGAGGTTGAGCAGGAGCTTAACAGCGTGCAACAGGCCATCACCAGTGCCTCATCGCCTAAACTTAATAAGGCACTCCATTTTGTAAGCCAACTCACTTCAGTTTCCTCGGTAAGACTTGCATTGGAAACGGCGACGCTTGACCTAATCAATGGAGGCAAGCGACTAATTTTTGACAATCAATTCAGTAGGGGAGAATCACCAATAGCTATCAATGGATTAGTTTGGATGGGAGAGAAGGACTTGATGAAAGCTCAAATTGATGAAAAAATCAACGCAGGTTTTACTTGTATTAAGATCAAAATTGGAGCCATCGATTTTGAAGAGGAGCTTTCAGTTCTTGGATATATCAGGACACAATATGCTTCGGAGAAATTAACAATTCGAGTAGATGCCAATGGGGCATTTACAACCAGTGAAGCATTGGATAAGTTGAAAGCACTCCATCAATTTGACTTGCACTCTATTGAACAACCGATAGCTCCGGGACAACAGGAAGCGATGCATGAGCTCTGCCACCAAACACCAATTCCGATTGCTTTGGATGAGGAATTAATTGGAGTGAATGAGAAAGTCAATTTGCTGAAAAACATCCGGCCCCAATTCGTCATTCTCAAGCCGTCATTGATAGGAGGGATGGTGTCTACCATGGACTGGATAAGAATTGCCGATGAGTTAAAAGTAGGGTGGTGGATAACCTCTGCACTTGAATCAAATATCGGCTTGAACGCCATTGCACAATTAACCGCTAATTATTCGCTTAAAATTCCTCAGGGATTGGGTACAGGTAAACTCTATCAGAACAATTTTGATTCGCCATTGACCATTTCAAAAGGGTTACTTGAATTCGATAAAGATAAGGTTTGGAATTACAGTGAGTTAGGAGATTTTGTTAAAGGGTGATTTATTGGATCATTGGAATAGTACAATTTTACTCGATATTTTTTAAATAGCTGATTAATAACGAGTTATACTACCTATTCAAAAGGTTAAAGGATTACTTTCAGTTGGTAAAATCCTATTAAATCAGCTTAATTTTTATTAACTTGCGCCAGTTTTTGATTTACCTAATATCCACAATTAGTTAAAACCATTTTATGGCAGACGGCGAGAACGCAAACCTATCGGGCGGAGAAACAATAATACCAATAAATATAGAGGATGAAATGAGGGGTGCATACATCGATTATTCGATGTCTGTCATCATTTCAAGGGCCCTACCAGATGTAAGAGATGGGCTGAAACCAGTGCACAGAAGGATACTCTATGCGATGCAGGAACTGGGCCTTGTCCATAACAAATCGCATAAAAAGTCTGCCAGAATTGTTGGCGAGGTTTTGGGTAAATATCACCCGCAT
>JAJCYL010000506.1 GCA_029262955.1 Cytophagales bacterium
ATTGGGATGGTACGGCGGAGACGGAGGAACAAATTAAGAATGAGACAAAGGCGACCATCAGGTGTATTCCTATGGATGATGAAGAAGAGAGTGGGCAGTGCATGGTAACCGGAAAACCCTCTTCAAGACGGGTAATTTTTGCTAAAGCGTATTAATTGCCAAATTATTTAGCGAAAACTAATTTTATCAATTTGAAATACTAATATATGTAGTATATTGGTGTTATGGATCGGTTGGCACAGAAATCTCATCAGGCTTTGGGAATTGGACCAGAAAGTACTTACAGCTTAAGGTTAGTTTCTAAAAAGCTCAATTCCGGCCGCTGTCAGGTAAAATTCTTCGCCAAATTACCCGGGAAAGGAAGCTTGTACGGTTATGTCCTGGCTGAAGCTCATGATACTTTGAAGGGAGTTGTGGAGGGCATCCTTACAAAGCTTCGAAATATTGGCTCACATGCTGATTTCAGGCATAGACACCTCTATTCTATCCAGAAAATGGATAACTTAACCAATGACATCATAATTTTTGATACTTAAAACATACCTATGGTGGCAATTAATGAAAATATCAGATTTCTCAGAAAAAAGTATGGGTTAACGCAAGGCCAGTTTGCGGAGGAGATTGGGATTAAACGCTCGTTGGTGGGAGCTTACGAAGAAGGCAGGGCTGAACCACGACTGGCTAACCTGTCGAGAATGGCGGAGCTATTTGAAACGTCAGTAGACACCTTGATAAATCAGGATGTGAGTAAGCTGACAGATATGGAGCTGAAATCTCATGCGAAGTTCAAATTGGCTCCACCGAAAATGAAAATCCTGTCTATCACAGTAGATGACAATGACAAAGAATATATTGACCTGGTTCCTCAGAAGGCCGCTGCCGGATATTTAAATGGCTATTCAGATCCGGAATATATTGAGGAACTACCAAAATTCAGATTGCCACAGTTCAATGGTCATGGAACCTACCGGGCCTTTGAAGTTAGTGGGGATTCTATGTTGCCAATTGAGTCTGGTACGATTGTGATTGGACAATATGTCGAAAGTGTGGCTGATATAAAAAGCGGAAAGACCTACATTCTTGTAACAGAAAGTGAGGGGGTGGTCTATAAGCGAGTGTTTAATTACATTGAGGAGAAACAGAAGCTCTTTCTGGTTTCAGATAATAAAACATTCACACCCTATGAAATTCACATGGATGATGTGGTCGAAATTTGGGAATCTAAAGCTTTTATTAGTGCCAAATTCCCCGAACCTGGTGCAGAAGATAACCTTACCCTTGAAAGACTGGCGACCATCGTCCTCGATTTGCAAAAGGAAGTGATTAAACTGAAAGGAAATTAATACCGCGATGTTGCCAATTGGGTAAACCTTTCGAAGGATTTTTCATACACAATGAGCCTGTCTTCCATGGGATTATAAGTTTGACTGGTCTCAATGAATCTCATCACTTGCCCATAATCTTGAATATGCCCTAAAGATTTCATGGCAATAAATGCCGCACCCAGGGCGCTATTTTCTCCCGTTTGTAAAATGTGGACAGGCTTATTGAAAATATCAGCCACCATTTGAGGCCAGAATTTCGATTTAGTGAATCCTCCACTGGCAGTTATGCTTTCAAAATCACCCAATGACTGGCTAATCAACTTTAAGTTAAAGCAAATTCCTTCTATGTAGGACCTGGCAACGTCATTGGTATGGTGTGAAGCCTTTAGACCAATTGTTTTGGGTGACATTCCAGTCTCCCAGAAAGGAGCTCTTTCTCCAAATACGTAGGGCAGTGTAATTAGTCCATTGCTACCTGGAGGGGAAGAAAAGATGTCTTTTTCATTAACATTATATTTCTGTTTTAACCATTGGAAGATATTGCCTCCATTGTTCATTGCACCACCGGAGACGTAATGACCTTCGTCTACATAGTAACAAAAGGTACGTCGCTGTAGGTCTACTGTCGGATTGTGTAACGTTGTTCTTATGGCCGCACTGGTTCCAATGGTCAGGGCAACCCGTGAATTGTCAATTATTCCACTGCCAAGGTTGGCCAAGCACCCATCGCCACCGCCAAGGATAAGTGGCACGCCATTCAATACTTTGTTGATTACAGGTAAGCTGAAAGTTGGAGGCTGGAGATCTGAGAGCTGATGCGGCTTGATTCCAGCTACCTTAAGGGCTTGTTGCGACCAGCTTTTTTTCCTCAGGTCCATCAGACCAGTTGCAGAAGCAATTGATTGATCAATTACGTAATTGCCAGTGAGGTGATAAGTGAGATACTCTTTGAGTGAAATAAACTTATAAGTCCGGTTGAAAAGTTCGGCCAGATTTTCTCTTAGCCAAATGAGCTTGCATAAGGGACTCATGGGGTGAATCGGGGTTCCGGTTTCGTGATGAAGTTCAATTCCTGAAGGAGTCGATTTCAGGGTTTTTGCAATTTCTGAACTTCTTAAATCGGACCATAGAATTGCATTTGAAAGTGCCTCCCCATTTTTATCGACGGGAAAGAGGCTATGCATTGCTCCACTTAACACCACACACTCAAGGTCAGAGACAGCGGCATTCAATTCCCTGATGGTTTTGAAAGTGCCAGATAATATCTCCTTTGGGTTCTGTTCGGTACAGTTTGGAGCAGGGTTGAGGGTGGTCAGGTTGAAAGAAGATTGGCGAATGTTGTTTCCATTGAAATCAAAGAGAATCGACTTAATATTTGTTGTACCGAGGTCAATGGCCAGAATATATTTCATGAATTTATTTTCAGCTAGTGAATTCGGTCTCCTCTGATGTCGATGGTCTTTATGATTTCGGCTTCATCAGCCAGGAACTCATTCCACCTACTTTCAACATATTCGTTGGGCATATATTCCCTGGCCAGGGTTATGAAATTGGTGTAATGGCCAGCCTCTGACACCATTAGTTCATAATAAAATTTACTTAATTCCTGGTCGCTTATGTTTTCACTTAAGAGCTTGAACCTCTCACAACTTCTTGCCTCGATTAACGCATTGACCAGTAATTTTTCTACTAACTGCTGCTCTCTGTTCCCACCTTTTCTTATCAATTGATTAAGGGCCAAAACGTATTCATCTTTTCGCTGATGACCAAGCTGGAAGCCGCGGCTGTTGAGCTGCTGAATTACTCGTTCAAAATGGCTCCACTCTTCAGCAACAACTGGTGTGAGCATTTCTACCAATTTACCCTTGTCCGGATATTGTACGATGAGAGAGATACAAGAAGAAGCGGCCTTTTGTTCACAATAAGCATGGTCCACCAGAATGTCTTCCAGGCTTTTACTGGCAATGTCTACCCACCTGGGGTCGGTCGGAAGGTTGAGGCCTAATAGTGTTTTTTGTACCATTTGAGATTTCGAAGCAAGTATTGAAAACAGGAGATCGCTCCTAAGGAGCTAATTTATAAAGATTTCCTAGTCTACAATCAGTCAGTCCCTAGTGGGACTTAAAAATATTCTGCGTTTCAGGTAAGAAAGGTTTTTTAAGGTCATTTCTAGTCAAAGAACCTCCACTTAAAGCCGATATCGAATAATCGTTTCAGACCTGGATAACCCGGGGTAATGAAGTAGCC